>SYBY01000407.1 GCA_005788585.1 Actinomycetota bacterium
AAGGCGACCGACCCGAACCGCAGCCACGGCCGCCTGTCGCTGGCCCGCGAGCTGTTCGGCATGGACGAGGGCGCGTCGGTGGACGTTCCGGAAGAGCGCGGCGCCGAGGTGCGCTCGCTGCCTCGACGCGGCGCGTAGTGGCGATTCGCCTGGGGACACGCGGCAGCGCGCTGGCGCTCGCGCAGGCCCATCACGTCGCAGGACTATTGCGGCCCGCCCACCCCGACGTCGAGATCGTGGAGATCACGACAACGGGCGACCGCGCTCGGGCGCTGGTCGACAAGGAGAAGTGGGTCAAGGAGCTGGAGCTCGCGCTGCAGGCCGGGGAGATCGACCTGGCCGTGCACAGCGCGAAGGACGTGCCGGGTGAGCTGCCCGACGGGCTGGACCTGCTCGGTGCGCCGGCACGGGCCGACGCCCGGGATGCGCTGTGCGGGGCGGCGTCGCTGGAGGCGCTGCCCGCGGGCGCTCGGGTGGGAACCAGCTCGCTGCGCCGGGCCGCGCAGGTGCTGGCGGCGCGGGAGGACGTGTCGGTCGTGGAGATTCGCGGGAACGTCGACACGCGGCTGCGCAAGCTCGCTGAGGGAGAGGCCGACGCGCTGGTGCTGGCCGCCGCGGGGCTGGACCGGCTGGATCGCAGCAGCTCGATCGACGCGCACCTGGACTTCGTGCCCGCGCCGGGGCAGGGCGTGATCGCGCTGGAGGGCCGCGCGGGGGATGCTGCTGCCGGTGATGCCGCACGGCGGGTGACCGATCGGGCGGCGTGGATCGCGCTGCTGTGCGAGCGCACGGTGGTGACCGAGCTGGGCGCGACGTGCCACACGCCGGTGGGCGCCCACGCGGTGCTGGACGGCGACGCACTGACGGTCGACGTGTTCGTGGGACTGCCCGATGGTGGGGCGTGGGTGACCGACACCGTCCGCGGCGCGGTCGGCGAGCCCGAGGAGCTGGGCCGCGTGGCCGCCGCGCGGGTGCTGGCGGCAGGCGGCGGGGACCTGCTGGAGATCGCCGCCCGCATGGCCGCAGCCGCGCCGAACGGCAGATCGACGTCGCCAGGGCAACAGGGATCTGCCGTTCACCGTGAAGGGGGCGAGGCATGAGCACCGGGACCGTCTATCTCGTCGGCGCGGGGCCGGGTGATCCCGGGCTCATGACCGTGCGGGGGCTCCAGCTCATCCGCACCGCCGACGTCGTTCTGTTCGACAAGCTCATCCCCCACGAGGCGCTGCGCGAGGCGCGCGCCGACGCGGAGCTCATCGACGTCGGCAAGATCGGCGGCGGCAAGCAGGTGCCGCAGGACGTCACGAACGCACTGCTCGTCGAGAAGGCCCAGGACGGGCGTGACGTCGTCCGGCTCAAAGGCGGCGACCCGTTCGTCTTCGGTCGCGGCGGCGAAGAGGCGCAGGTCCTGCGGGCGGCGGGCATCCGCTTCGAGGTCGTCCCCGGTGTGACGTCGGGCATCGCCGGCCCCGCGTACGCCGGCATCCCGGTCACCCAGCGCAACGTCAGCGCGGCCGTTGCGTTCGTCACCGGCCACGAGGACCCGAGCAAGCCCGACACGATGCTCGACTGGGCGGCGCTCGCCGCCTTCCCGGGCACGCTGGCGCTGTACATGGGCGTGAAGGCCCTGCCGCGGATCGCGTCCGCGCTCATCGAGCACGGCCGTCCGGCCGACGAGCCCGCCGCGGTGGTGCAGCGCGGGACGCTGCCTGACCAGCGGACGGTCACCGCCCCGCTCGGCGAGCTGCCGGATGTCGCGAAGGCGGCGGGCATCAAGGCGCCCGCGATCATCGTGGTGGGCGGGGTTGCGGACCTGCACGACGAGATCGCGAGGATCGACGACCTGCCGCTTGCGGGGAAGACCGTCGTCGAGACGCGGGCGTAGGCGCAGGCCAGCGCGCTGGCCGACCGGTTCCGGGCACTCGGGGCAAGCGTGATCGAGGCGCCGGCGATCGGCATCTCGCCGCTGCCGGTCGAGCTGCCCGATCTGTCGTCGTTTGACCTGCTGTGCCTGACGTCGCCCAATGCGGTGGCCCGGCTGTTCGAGCTGATCCGCGATGCGCGGGACCTCGCGGGGCTGCGGATCGCGGTCATCGGTCCGGGGACGGCGGCGGCGCTGCGGGAACGCGGGATCGAGCCGGACATCGTGCCCGAGCGGTTCGTGGGTGAGGGGCTGCTGGAGGCGCTGGAGGGCGTCGACGTGCAGCGTGCGCTCATCGCGCGGGCCCGGGATGCACGGGACGTGCTGCCCGACGGCCTACGCGCGCGGGGTGTCGAGGTGGAGGTCCTGACGACCTACGAGGCCGTCGCCGAGCCGCTGCGCGACGAGGTCCGTGAGGCGGCGCTCGAGGCGGACTACGTGACGTTCGCCTCGGGCAGCGCCGGGCGGTACTTCTTCGAGGCGGTTGATGGTGCGCGGCCGAAGGGACGAGTCGTGTCGATCGGCCCGACGACGAGCGACGTCCTGCGCGGTCTGGGGGTCGAGCCGGATGTCGAGGCGACGACCCACACGCCCGACGGGCTCACCGCCGAGCTCGTGAAGGACGCTTCGCAGCGCTGACGGGACCATGCGCACCGCGTCCGTCGACGACCTCGCGAATCCCCTCCCAGTCGATGTCTCGGAAGTTGTGCATCGGGCAGAACTTCGGGCCGCACATCGAGCAGAACTCGGCTGACTTGAAGTAGTCGTCGCCGAGCGTTTCGTCGTGCATCGCCTGCGCCGTCTCGGGATCCAGGGAGAGCGCGAACTGCTCGCGCCAGTCGAACGAGAAACGCGCCTGGGACAGTTTGCGATCCCACTGCGCCGCGCGCTTGCTGCCGCGCGCGAGGTCCGCAGCATGGGCGGCGATCCGGTAGGCGATCAGGCCCTGTTTCACGTCCTCGGCGTTCGGAAGGCCGAGATGTTCCTTCGGCGAGACGTAGCAGAGCATCGACGTTCCGTGCCAGCCAACGATCGCTGCGCCGATCGCCGACGTGATGTGGTCATATTAAGCGTTTGAAGATTGTCGCTTCGTTCAACCGAAAAGACAAAGACGAGCGCTTGGTCAACAACCCGAAGGCGATGATCCTCGAT
>SYBY01000408.1 GCA_005788585.1 Actinomycetota bacterium
CGGCTTGCCGCCCTTGCGCGACTCCATGATGACGGCGAGGTTCTCCTTGACCGTCATCTGCGGGAACCCCGAGCGCTCCTGGGGGATGTAGCCCAGGCCGAGCTTGACGCGCTCCCAGCGCGGCACCTTGGTGATGTCGTCCCCGTTGAACTCCACGCGGCCGGAGCGCAGCGGCAGCACCCCCATGAGGGCGTTCATCAGCGACGTCTTGCCGACGCCGGTGCGGCCGAGCACGGCGGTGCGACCGCCCGCGTCGACGTCGAGTGAGATGCCGAACAGGGCGGTCGTCTGCCCGTGCGCGGCGACGATGTTTTCCGCGACGAGCTTCATGTGCTGGCCTCCTCGGTCTTCTCTTCGATGCCCCGGCCCTTGCCGATGTAGATCTCCTGCACGCGCTCGTCGGCCTGGACCTCGGCGACCGTCGACGCGGACTTCAGGATCTTGCCCTCGTCCATGACGGTCACCCGGTCGGCGAACCGCCGCAGGAAGTCCATGTCGTGCTCGACGCAGAGGATCGTGCAGCGCTCGGCGGTCATCCGGATCAGGTCGCCCGTGCGGGTGCGCTCCTCCGGGCTCATGCCCGCGACGGGCTCGGCGAGCAGCAGGAGCTTCGGGTCCTGGCAGAGCAGCATCCCGCTCTCCAGCCACTGCTTCTGGCCGTGCGACAGGGTCCCGGCCTCCTTGTGCCGGACGTCGCTCAGGCCCGTGTCCTCCAGGGCCCGCTCGACCGCCTCGGTGGTCCCGCGCCGCTGACGCAGCAGCTTGAGCATCGAGAACCGGAACGACGCCGCGAGGTCGAGGTTCTCCTCGACGGTCAGCGCCTCGAAGACGCTGGCCGTCTGGAACGTCCGCCCGATGCCCATCTTCACGATGGCGTTCTCGCGCTTGCCGCGCAGCTGGACGTCGTCGAAGAGGATCGACCCGTCCGTGGGCTTCGTCATCCCCGTGACGCAGTCGATCACCGTCGTCGTGCCGGCCCCGTTCGGCCCGATGAGGAAGTGCACCTCGTTGAGCTTCACGTCGAGGTCGACGCCGTCGACCGCCTTGAAGCCGTCGAAGTCGACCTCCAGGCCCCGGATCTTGAGGAGCTCGTCGATGAGAAACGGTTCGGTAGTCATGTCTCCCCCTGGGATGTGCGAGCGCAGCGAGTACTCCCGGCCGCATGCGAGGGCTCTGCCCGAGTCATGCGGCCTCCTCCGCGGTCTTGGAGGTGGACGTGCTGCTGCCGCCACGCGACGTGACCTTCTCCTTCAGCCACGTGGCCGCGCCCGCCAGCCCCTTCGGGGCGAAGGCGACGACGCCGATGAACAGCGCGCCCTGGAAGTACAGCCAGTACTCCGGGGCCGCGCTGGAGATCTCGAACTCGGCGGTGTTGACGAGGATCGCGCCGGCGATCGCGCCGGCGAGCGACGCCCGCCCGCCGACGGCCACCCAGACGACCATCGTGATCGATGGGATGATCCCGACGCTCGCGGGCGAGATGATCTTCGGCCCGACGAGCACGAACAGCGCGCCGCCGATGCCGGCCAGGCCGGCGGCGGTGGCGAACGCGATGACCTTGATCTTCGTCGCGCTGTACCCGAGGAACCGCACGCGGTCCTCGGCGTCGCGCACGGCGAGCAGCAGCCTGCCGTAGCGGCTCTTGAGCATCTGGCGCGACAGCAGGAACGCGATCCCGAGCACGATCACGACGATCGTGTAGAGCACCCGCTGGTCGGCCGGTTCGAAGAGCGACAGCCCGAAGATCTCACTGAAGCTCGTCGTGATGCCGTTCGTGCCGTTGATCAGCGTGATGTTGCCGATCAGCAGGATCGCGAACGCGCCGGCGAGCGCCTGGGTGAGGATCGCGAAGTACGGGCCGCGGATCCGGCTGCGGAAGATCAGCGTGCCGAGGATCGTCGCGAGCGTGACCGGGACGATGACCGCGGCCGACAGCGCGAACCACACGTTGTCGAACGGCTCCCACAGCGCCGGCAGGGTCTCCTGCGAGCCGAGCAGCGTCATGAACTGGGGGAGGTTCGGCGCGCCGCCGACCTCCACGAGCGCGAGGTACATCCCCACGCAGTAGGCGCCGAGGCCGAAGAACAGGCCCTGGCCCAGGACGAGCATGCCGCCGTTGCCCCACGCGATCGCGATGCCGAGGGCGACGATCGCGTAGGTGACGTAGCTGGCCATCAGGTCCAGGCGCGAGTCCGACAGCCACGCCGGGAACACGAACAGGAACAGGATCGCGACGGCGACGAACGTCGCCCGCGACGACCACTCGCTCCGGTTCGCCGGGACGAACGACTTTGCAAACGCGCTCATGCGATGCCTCCAGACCGCGAGAAGGAGCCTGTGGCATCGCTCGGCCAGGGGCCTCGGATGCCATTGGCGAGGGGTTTCACGCTCATGCGAGACCTCGCGATTCGCTGGCGACGATCCCCTGCGGGCGGAACTGGAGGAAGACGACGATCGCCATGAACACGATCACCTTTCCGAGCGATGCCGAGGACCAGTACTCGGCCAGCGAGTTCAGGATCCCGAGCGCGAGCGCCGCGATGACCGCGCCGCGAAGGTGCCCGAGCCCACCGACGATCACGACGAGGAACGCGTCGATGATGTAGTTCGTGCCGAGGTTCGGACCCACCGAGCCGAGCTGGGTGATCGCGACGCCCGCCATGCCGGCGAGGCCCGAGCCCAGGAAGAACGTGCGGCGGTCGACGCTCGGGGTGTTGATGCCGCTCGCCCCGGCGAGCTGGCGGTTCTGCATGACCGCGCGCATCCGGCGGCCCTGCTTGAGCTTGCCCACCACCACCCAGGCGGCGGCGGTGATGGCCAGCGCCAGGCCGATGATGAAGAGCCGGTTGTAGGCCATGTCGATGCCGAACACGGTGACGCCGCCCTCGAGCCACGTGGGGCTCACGACCTCGACGTTGTTGGCCCCGAAGATGTCCCGGGCGAGCTGCTGGAGGACGAGCGCGACGCCCCAGGTGACCAGCAGCGTGTCGAGTGGTCGCCCGTACAGCCGTTTGATCAGCGTCATCTCGAGCAGGAGCCCCATGGCCCCGGCGACGACGAGCGCGATCGGAAGCGAGAGGAGGAACGCGTACGTGATCTGGTCCTGGCCCAGGACCTCCTGGAGCACGTACGTCGTGTAGGCGCCGAACATGATGAATTCGCCGTGCGCCATGTTGATGACGCCCATCTGGCCGAACGTGAAGGTCAGGCCGAGAGCGATCAGCAGCAGGATCGACCCGTAGCTGACGCCTGCGAAGAGCTGGTTGAGAATGGGTTCCATGAGCTCGTGATGAGGTCGAGGGGACGCGGCGGGCGGGGCTGAGGTCCCCGCCCGCCGTACGATCCCTTGGCTACCCGTCGACGGGCGTCATGCCCTTCGCCCAGGGGTAGGACTCCAGGAACGGATCGGGCTCGATCGGACCGTCGGACTCCCAGACGGTGTCGATGAGGCCTTCCTTGTTGATCACGCCGATGCGCGCGGTCTTGGTGATGTGCTGGTTCTCCTCGTCGATGACGACCTTGCCTTCAGGTGCGTCGAACTCGAGGCCCTTCGACGCCTCCTTGACCTTCTCGACGTCGGTCGTGCCGGCCTTCTCGACCGCTTCGGCCCAGAGGTAGACGGCGACGTACGCCGCCTCGATCGGGTCGTCGGTGACGCGGTCGTCGCCGTAGGCGTCCTTGTAGGCCTTGACGAACTTCTCGTTCGTCGCGCCCGGGGTGGTCTGGTAGTAGTTCCACGCCACGATCTGGCCCTCGACCTTGTCCGCGCCGATCGCGCGGACTTCGTCCTCGGCGATGGAGACGGACACGATCGGCAGCTTCGAGGACGGCAGGCCGGCCCCGTCGAGCTGCTTGAAGAACGCGACGTTCGAGTCGCCGTTC
>SYBY01000056.1 GCA_005788585.1 Actinomycetota bacterium
AGCAGGCCGGCGCTCAACGCCGGGTCGGTGAACCCGTCGGCGTCGCGCGCGAACCACGCCGGCGCGCCGATCGCGGCGAAGATCCCGAGGATCGCGGCCAGCGCCGCGGTCAGCGGCAGCATGCCGCTGCGCCACTGCGTCACGTAGTACGCGAGCAGCAGGTAGACGGCGATGTAGACGATCTGCAGGTTGCGCCCGCCCGTCAGGACGTCCCAGCCGCCGACGGTGATGACGGCCACCAGGAAGACCGAGATCAGCAGCAGCGCCACGACGATCACGCGCGTGGACTTCGACGCCGCGGTCTCGCGGTTGGGGTGCTCCAAGACCTTCTCGGGCTCAGCCATGAATGCGGACCATACAATCGCTCGCGGATCCGGGTCGCCGCAGCACACCGGATCCGGGCGCTGCGGGCGTGGTGGAATTGGTAGACACGCCAGCCTTAGGAGCTGGTGGCGCAAGCCGTGGGGGTTCGAGTCCCTCCGCCCGCATGCGACGATTGGGCGCGTGAGTCAGACCAAGCACCGGATCTACACCACGAGCTTCGCGAGCGTCTATCCCCACTACGTCGCCAAGGCGGAGAAGAAGGGGCGCACGAAGGCGGAGGTCGACGAGATCATCCGGTGGCTGACCGGCTACACGCAGGCGGGGCTCGACAAGCAGCTGGAGGCGAAGACCGACTGCGAGACGTTCCTGGCGCAGGCACCAGCGCTCAACCCCGCGCGGGATCTGATCACCGGGGTCGTCTGTGGCGTCCGCGTCGAGGAGGTCGAGGAGCCCACGATGCGGGAGATCCGCTCCCTCGACAAGCTGATCGACGAGCTGGCCCGCGGGAAGGCCATGGAGAAGATCCTCAGGTCGAGCCCGCAGTCCTGAGCTACCGTCCGCGCATGCCCGCCACGCTCCGCCTCCTGCTCGCCACCGCGATCGCCGCCGCCCTCACGGCCGGCCTCCTCGCCGCCCCCGCCGGCAGCCAGGACCTCTACAAGAGCTGCGGCTCGTTCAAGGTCGGCAAGAAGTCCTACCGCGTCCAGGGCTACGAGATCCAGCAGGCCGAGGGCACGACCACCGGCAAGGTCAAGAAGCTCGACAAGGCGACGTGCACCTCGGCCGGCAAGGCGCTCAAGCAGACGCTGAGGAAGAGCGGGACGTACAACGGCTGGTCCTGCACGAAGCAGTCGCGCCAGGGCAAGAACGCCATCGTCGCGCAGTGCGACTACACGCCCGCGGGCAACCAGTTCTGGAAGACGCGCGCGAAGCGCACCGCGTAGTCGTCACGCGCCACGCGGCTTGACGGATCGCCGACGTATTGCTGTAGTCGAGACCCGAAGGAAACACTCGCGTACCACCACGCGAGGCGGGGCTCGAGGAGAACGACATGCACGTCCGTCACGTCATCGCGACGGCGCTGATCAGCGCTGCGCTCATGCTGGTCGCCGGTCCCCCGGCGACCGCCGCCTACCGGGTCGACACCTCGGGTGCGGGCGCGACGGCCGCCCTCTTCGCCGACCCGAAGGGCAGCCCGCCCGGGGCCAACGTGCCGTGCACGCTCACGACCGAGCGCCCGCGACCGGTGGTGCTCATCCCCGGCACGGCCGAGGCGATGTCGTTCAACTTCCATGCCCTGTCACCGTTCCTGGCCAACCAGGGCTTCTGTGTCTACGCGCTGAACTACGGCTGGCGCGGCGGCTTCCCCGCGCTCGCCGATATCCGGCGGTCGGCGGCCGAGCTTGCGGCCTTTGTCGACACGGTGCGCGCCGCGACGGGGGTCGAGCAGGTGGACCTCGTCGGGCACTCCCAGGGCGGCGGCGTGATGCCGCGGTACTACCTCAAGGAGCTCGGGGGCGACCGGGCGGTCCATCGGCTTGTGGGGATCGCGCCGTCAAACACCGGGACGACGTTCAGCGGGTTCCTGACGCTGTACACGCTGCTGCCCAACGGGCGGGCGCTGCTGCGGGCCTTCTCCCCGGCGGGGGAGCAGCAGATGATCGGGTCGCCGTTCATCGGTGCGCTGAACGCCGGGGACCCGACGCCAGGCGACGTGCGCTACGACATCCTCGTGACGAAGTACGACCAGGTGATCACGCCGTACCGGCGGTCGCTCCTCGAGGGGGCGTCGGCCTGGACGGTCCAGCAGGGCTGTCCGCTCGACCTCTCCGAGCACCTCGCGCTCGTCGCCAGCCCGCGGGCGATGACGAAGGTGGCGAACCTGCTCGACGGGGGTCAGCGCCGGCTGCCGTGCCGGGTGCACCTGCCGTTCCTCGGCTCGTAGCGGCTCGGCCGGGGCCGCGTTGCGCTCCCGGTTATGCCGTCCGTCATACTGCGCCGATCATGGCGACGTACCCCCACCTGCTCGCACCTCTCGATCTGGGCTTCACCACCCTGCGCAACCGGGTCCTCATGGGCTCGATGCACACCGGCCTCGAGGACCGGCTGCGCCATGTCGACGCGCTGGCGGAGTACTTCGCCGAGCGCGCCCACGGCGGCGTCGGCCTGGCGATCACCGGCGGCTACGCACCGAACCGCCGCGGCTGGCTGCTCCCGTTCGGCTCGGAGATGTCCAGCGGCAACGTCGCGCGCCGCCACCGCACGATCACAGGCGCGGTCCATGACGCCGGCGGCAAGATCGCCCTCCAGCTCCTCCACGCGGGGCGCTACGGCTACCACCCGTTCTCCGTCAGCGCGTCGGCGACGAAGGCGCCGATCACGCCGTTCCGCGCCCGCGAGCTGAGCGGCAAGGCCGTCGAGCGCACGATCGGCGACTTCGCGGCGTCGGCCGTGCTGGCCCGTGAGGCCGGCTACGACGGCGTCGAGATCATGGGGTCCGAGGGCTACCTCATCAACCAGTTCCTCGCGCCGCGGACCAACCGGCGCACCGACGAATGGGGCGGCTCACCGGAGGGACGGCGGCGCTTCGCCGTCGAGGTCGTCGAACGGGTCCGCGACGCGGTCGGCCCGGACTTCATCATCGTCTACCGGATCAGCGTCATCGATCTGGTCGACCAGGGGCAGACGTGGGACGAGACGGTCGCGCTCGCCCAGGAGGTCGAGGGCGCCGGAGCGACGATCCTCAACAGCGGGATCGGCTGGCACGAGGCGCGGGTGCCGACCATCGTCACGTCCGTTCCCCGCGCCGCGTTCGTCGAGACGACCGCGGCGCTGCGCGAGCACATCGGCATCCCCATCGCCGCGTCGAACCGGATCAACATGCCGGACGACGCCGAGGCGATCCTCGCGTCGGGGCAGGCCGACCTCATCTCGATGGCGCGCCCGTTCCTCGCCGATCCTGCGTGGGTGAGCAAGGCGGCCGAGGGGCGGCCGGAGTCCATCAACACGTGCATCGCGTGTAACCAGGCGTGCCTGGACCACACGTTCCGCAACAAGCGCGCGACCTGCCTGGTCAACCCGCGCGCCGCCCACGAGCTCGAGCTGACGATCGAACCGGCCGCGACGCCGCAGCGCATCGCGGTCGTCGGTGCCGGGCCCGCCGGGCTTGCGTGCGCGACCACCCTGGCGCAGCGCGGCCACACGGTCGACCTGTTCGACGCCGCGGACGACATCGGCGGGCAGTTCAACCTCGCCAGGCGGATCCCCGGCAAGGAGGAGTTCTCCGAGACGCTGCGGTACTTCGGCGGCGAGCTCGAGCGCACCGGGGTGGCGGTGCATCTCGGCACGACGGTCGACGTGCAGCGCTTGATCGACGCCGGCTACGACCACGTCATCCTCGCCACGGGCGTCGTCCCGCGCACGCCGGCGATCCCCGGCATCGACCATCCGAAGGTCAAGACCTACGCCGAGGTGATCGAAGGCGCAGCCGACCCCGGCGCGGCGGTCGCGATCATCGGCGCGGGCGGGATCGGGTTCGACGTCGCCGAGCTGCTGGTCCACGACGAGTCGCCGACCATGGACCTCGCCACCTGGCGGCGAGAGTGGGGTGTGGGTGACCCGGCCGAGCATCGCGGCGGCGTCGTCGCCCCGCAGGTCGCGCCATCGCAGCGTCGCGTGTATCTGCTGCAGCGCAAGACGTCGCGCATCGGCGCAGGCCTGGGCAAGACCAGCGGCTGGGTGCACCGCGCCGCGATCGCCGCGAAGGGCGTCGAGACGATGACGGGCGTGACGTACGAGCGCATCGACGACGACGGCCTCCATGTCCGGCTGGGCGAGCGCGACGGCGAGGCGCGGGTGCTCGAGGTCGACACCATCGTCGTGTGCGCCGGGCAGGAACCGCGCCGCGATCTGCAGGAGGCGCTGGCTGTCGCCGGGGTCTCGGTGCATCTCATCGGCGGCGCGGATGTGGCCGCGGAGCTCGACGCCAAGCGGGCGATCCGCCAGGGCACCGAGGTCGCGGCCGGGCTGTAGACCGACCGCACCTCTCGCGCGGCCACGGAGTTACGAGACCGAGACGCCTGTCCTGTCCGCGATCACCCCGGTGACCCATGCCTGCGCGCACGCGCATCCCGCTGCTCCTGCTCCTTCTCGGCCTCGCGATGGTCTCGGCCGTGCCCGCGCAGGGCGCGACGAAGATCGGCATCGCCGACCAGAAGCCGGAGATGTTCGAGGACAAGCGGTTCCTCAGCCTGAAGATGAAGTTCGCCCGGATCTCCGTGCCGTGGGACGTCCTGCGCTACGACTTCACGGAAGAGGAAGCCGACGAGTGGCTGCAGGCCGCGCGCAAGAACGGCGTGCGCCCGCTCGTCACGTTCCAGCGATCGCGGGTGAAATCGGCGAAGACCCGGCCGACGGTCGACCAGTACCGCCGCGAGGTCAAGCGCTTCCGCAAGCAGTACCCCTGGATCAAGGAGTACTCGGCGTGGAACGAGCCGAACCTCGAGGACAAGCGGCGCCCGAAGCTCATCGCCAGCTACTACAAGACGCTGCGATCGGTCTGCACGGGGTGCAAGGTCCTCGGCAGTGATCTCGTCGACCGCAAGGGCATGGTCACGTGGGTGCGGAAGTTCCTGAAGTACACACCGGGCAAGCAGCGGCCGAAGTACTGGGGGCTGCACAACTACGTCTCGGCGAACCGCTTCTCGACGAAGGACACCAAGGCGCTGCAGCGCGAGATCCGCGGCGCCCGCCTGTGGCTGACCGAGACCGGCGGGCTCGTCGCCCGGCGCAACAAGTCAACGGTCAAGATCAGGCAGGGCAAGCGCCACGCCGCGAAGGTCACGGGGTTCGTGCTGCGCACCTGGGGCCGCAGCAAGCAGATCGACCGGGTCTACCTCTACCACTGGGACAGCTCGTCGAACAAGGACACGTGGGACTCGGCGTTCGTGGGCTCTGACGGGAAGGCTCGCCCGGCCCTCGGCGTCCTCAAGCAGTACCTGCGCAAGAAGCGGTAGAGGCCGGGTCACCCGGCGGCGAGCAGGCGGCGCGCGGCCGCGGCGACGGCCTCGCGCGTCAGCGCGGACCGCGGCGCCACGATGTGCTCGAGCAGCACCCCGTCGGCCCAGGCGACGATCTCGGCGGCGCGGACCTCCGGCCGGTCACACCCGGCCGCCCGCGCGAGGTGTGCGCTGATCGCGGTGAAGCGGGCGCGGTGGGCGAGAAAGGTCTTCTGCAGTCCGGGGCGCCGTGCGGCTTCGAGGAGGAGTTCGTACCGCGCGAGCAGTCGCGGGCGGGCGTCGGGGTCGAGCCACCCGAAGATCGCATCGGCGACCGCGTCACCGGCGGCGTCGAGCGTGATCGCGGTGGGGCCGGCGTCGCCCTGCAGGTCGCCGAGATCGCGGCCGACGAGCGCGTCGAGCGCGGCAGCGAGGAGCGCTTCTCGCGTGCGGAAGACGTTCGACGTCGAGCCCTCGGGCAGGTCGAGGTGACGGTCCAGGCGGCGATGCGTCAGGCCGTGCGCGCCCTGCGCGGCGAGGACCTCGATGGCTCCCTCCGCGAGGAGGCGCGTGCGATCGGTCCGGGCTGGCGTCCTGGCGGTCGGCACACCGCAACTGTATAACTACGACCGTAGTGACTACGAACGTAGTATCCCCACCTGCGGCGCGCTTCCCGCGCCTGCGCGGCGAGCGGGGGACGAGCACATGCGGATGACCCGGCGCACCCTCGTCCAAGCCGCTGCGGCAGGCACGACCGGCGCGTTCCTGGCGAGCAACCCGGCGGCGGCAGGGGTCTGGAACCCCCCGTGCGGGCGACGGAAGATCGGCCTCACGCCCGAGGAGCAGGCCGCGCCCTACGCGCGCTTCATGAAGCCCGCCGTCGACCCGCCGCAGCCCCATGTGCCCGCCGCGATCGCGGCGGGCCCGACCGCCGCCTCGCTGATCCCGTCGCGCCGGCGCCTGGCCGACGACATCCACAACCCCGGCTACTCGACGGTGGAGACCGGGTACGGCCAGCTGCCCACCGGCGAGGTGTGGGTCGCCTGCCTGACCGACATGCCCGGGGTGACGCCCGTCATGTGGGAGTGGTGGTTTGCCTGGCACAGCCGGGAGAGCGGCCGGTACAAGCTCTGGCACCCCGAGGCGCACGCCTATGCGGCGCTGCGTACCAACCGCTCCGAGCGCCTCCCGCTGCGTGAGCAGTTCGTCTCCAACACGTCGTACGTCGACGAGATCGTCGGCGGGCACCTCGACCAGCTCGCGATCACGTTTCGCGAGCCGGCGCGGTTCGGCATCGACACGAGCCGGTTCGACGGCGTCGCCATCTGCGCGACGGTGGGCACTGCGTTCGTGCCCGTGGACATCGGGATGCTGTGCCACCAGGTCCGCGCGACTCCGACCGGCTCGGAGATGCGCAGCCGCTTCTACCTCAACGTGCCGGGCACGCGCGCCTACGACCCGGTGGGGGCGGCGTGCGCGTTCCAGCGCGGGATCTCGCTGCCGCGCTCGGTGGTCTTCGATCGCCGGTTCGGGGCCGCGCTGCTGCGCCACTGCGGGGAGGAGATGAACCACCTCGCCGGGTTCCTACCCGAGCTGTACTGGGAGTTCGGAGGCTGACGGGGGATACGGCGGCCAGCACCCGCGAAGCCCTGTTCCTCATGGCGACGTGGGGTGGGGGCGCGGGACTGGTCACCACGCTGGTCTGTGCCACGGGGTGCCGTCCCCGGCTGTCGGCCTGACGGCGCACCCGTCGAGATGTAGCCTTGGCGGTGAGGAGGGGGATCAGCGCAGGGATATCGCCGCGCCCGGAGCGGCCACTGGGGACGATGAACGGTCACGCCATGTCATTGCTGTGCGGCACGTGCGGGACGCCCCGCGCCGAGGGCGCCCGCTGCGCTGCATGCGGGTCGAATCTCGTGGCGACGCTGCGCGAGGGGTGCGTCGTCGGGCTCCCGGCCGGGTCCATGGCGTGCGACCGGTGTGGGACGACCCGCCGTCCGATCCTGTTCCGTGGCTGGGTGCGCCTGTCCTCGGCGATCTGGTGGACGCGCGCCGACCGCCGCGCCGCCTACGTCTGCGGGCCGTGCGCGCAGAAGCGCACCGCGGGCGCGCTCCTGTACAGCGCGGCGCTCGGCTGGCTGGCGATCCCGTCGTGGTTCTCCCACGGCTGGAAGGCCCTGGCGACCAACTGGCGCGCGCTGGTCGCACCGCCTGCCGAGCCCGAGGCGTGGGGCGCGCTGCGGGCGTCGAACTTCGCCAACGGCCTCCCGCACCTCGACAGCTGGAACGGCGCGGAGTTCATGGAGCGCTTCGACGACGACACGATCTGGGCGTCGCCGCTCGGGCCGCTCGACGAGATGCAGCGCCGCACCGTGCTCGCCGCCACCGCGCTCTACGAGACCATGGGCGTGTCGCCGGTCGCCAGCGAGGAGGAGCTGCGGGTCGCCTACCGGGAGCGGTCGAAGGTCCTGCACCCCGACGTCCACGCGGACGGCACCGAGCAGATGATCCGCCTCAACCAGGCGTGGACGATCCTCGGCAACGCCGATATGCGCGCCGCGTACGACTGGCTGCGCGAGCAGCGGCAGCCGGCATGAGGTTCGTCGTCCTCGCCGTTGCCGTGATCGTGTCGCTCTGGCCCGCGGCGGTCATCGCCCTCGCGGTCGACCGGATCCTGGGTGTCGGCGACGGCGCGGGCCCCGCCCAGACCGTCGCCCGCACGGCAGCCGAGCCGCCCGCCGCGACCACCGCCCAGGGCAGCCCCGAAGCGGTCCCGCGCGAGTCCCAGCCGTCACCGGCAACCGCCCCCGTCCCGGCCGGCCAGCTTGACCTCGACGGCCTGAACCGCCTGCGCGACGACACCGCCGACCTCATCATGGCCGTGGAGGACAGCCCGGCGGCGCTGTCGGGACAGCCCGACGCGCAGCTCGCCGCCGACGCCCTGGACGTCGAGGCCGAGATCGTCAGCTGGCAGGAAGCCAACGAGGGACTGGGTCGCGACGCGGAGTACTTCGCCCAGCTGTTCGCAGAAATCGCCGCGGCGACCGCGGACTTCTCCACTGCGCCGAGCGCCAGCGCCAAGGACCGCCTGGAACAGGCGATCACCCGGCACCGCAGCGAGACGCTCCAGGCGGGCGACTGACCGTGCGGTACGTCGCGATGGGGGACAGCCTCACGGCGGGCATCGACGAGACCCCGCCGGGGACACGGTGGGCCGACCTGTTCGCCGATCGGCTGCGCGCGGTGCATGGCGAGGTCACCTACGACAACCTCGCCGTCTTCGGGATGAAGAGCGACGAGGTCCGCGAGGCGCAGCTGGAGGCGGCGCTCGCGGGGCCCGTGGATGTCGTGAGCCTGATCTGCGGCGGCAACGACGTCATGAAGCTCACCGCGCCCGACGCGACGATGTTCCGTGCCGAGATGGAGGCGATGTTCGCTGCGCTGCGTGCGGCGAACCCCGACGCGCTGCTGATCGGCGGCCGCATTGCGGACATGTCGCAGCTGTTGCCCTACCGCGAGCGCTCACGGGCGCGAGTGGTCCGGGCCACGGGGGAGTTCAACGCGGTGATCGACGAGGTGTGCGCACGTCACGACGCGCGCGTGGTCGATTTCTCCGTGGTGACGAAGGAGACGGCCGGAGACTTCCTGGCCAGCGATGGTTTTCACCCGTCGGTGGCGGGGCAGCGGGCGATCTACGCGGCGGTCGAGTCTGCGCTGGCGGACGAGCCGGTGCTGGTGGGCGCGTGACCGGACTCGCCTAGAACTTCGGTCCGACGTGCTCGTCTAACCGCGCTACGGCACCACGGCGCGCAACCGAGACGTGCCACTGGCCCCAGGGGCGCCAGTCGACGCCCAGCAGGTCGCACGCGGCGCAGAAGACCGCACGGATGTCCCCGGAGCGGTTGGAGAACTGGTAGCGCGGATAGCGATACTCCCGCCCCTTCGAGACAACGCGGTTCTCGCCCCGCCACCCGTCGGTGTGGATCAGTCCTCGCGCGAGTCGGCCCGGGTGTGCCTCGGCAATCACTGCCTGCCAAGGCGCGAGCGTGATGTCGCGGTTGTGTTTTCGGCCCGGCCCGTGCTGAGGGAAGAGACACGGCCAGCCCTGCCAGTAGGACGTCACCAGCACCATCTCCCGGACCGGGTCGCGTGTGACATGCGGTGGCCTGCCCATGACTGTGGTGATGCTGGTAGCGACCTCATCGATGATGCCCGGGTACGCGGCATCGAGGGCGACCTTGAGGGCTGTGGTCCGCGCATGGGAGACCAGATACCCGTCGCCGAGATACACGTCGAGCAGGTACGCATACTCCGAGCCCAACTCGTCGAGTGTGTGGTGCCATCCGCAAGAGGGGCAGACCGGAGCGCCCGCCAGAAGCGCGCGTGCCGTTCGAGGGACTCGACCGTTCTCCCAGGTTCGAAGTGTCGCAACGGGAATGTCCAGCCGCCGGCTTACAGCCGCGCGAGACTCACCGTTCCGGCGTGCCCTCAGGGCTGCAGCGATGGCCGCTGGGTCCCGGCGAACTCCACTCACCCAAGGGAACGTATGTTCCTATCCGGACGGCACCCGAACGCAGAAGCGCCCGCGAATCGCGGGCGCTTCACGAAGCAGGGGAGACAGGATTCGAACCTGCGACCCCCGGTTTTGGAGACCGGTGCTCTGGCCAGCTGAGCTACTCCCCTTCGAGCCGCACACGATAGTGGTCCCGCTACCGTCGCGAAGTCGACAGACATCCGCCCCCGGGTTCCGTAACTTCAGGGTCGGCCCTTGGTTCTTCCCCTGACGGCCTCAACCTCCGCCCTCCGAAAGCCGAACACACCATCATGCGTCGCCTCTCCACCCTCATCTTTGTCGCCATCTGCTTCGTCGCCGGCTTCGTCCTGTCCGCTCCCGCCAATGCTGATGCGAAGGCCAAGATCGGCATCGCTGATCAGAAGTCGAGCATGTTCGAGGACCAGCGATTCAAGGACCTCAAGGTCAAGTTCGCTCGGGTCTCCGTCCCCTGGGACGTGATGCGCTACGACTTCACGCGCGAGGAGATTGACGTCTGGATGACGCGGGCCCGCGCCCAGGGCATCACGCCGCTCGTCACCCTCCAGCGCTCGCGCGTCAAGCCGCACTCGCGCCCGACCGTGCAGCAGTACACCCGCGAGTTCAAGCGTTTCAAGCAGAAGTACCCGTACGTCAAGAACTACGCTGCGTGGAACGAGCCGAACCTCGAAGACGCCCCTCGCGCCAAGCTCATCGCCAGTTACTACAAAGCGATGAAGTCCAACTGCAAGGGCTGCAAGGTGCTCGCGGGCGACCTCGTCGACCGCAAGAACATGATCCCGTGGGTCAAGCAGTTCCTGAAGCACACGAAGGTCAAGCCCAAGTACTGGGGCCTGCACAACTATGTCTCGGCCAACCAGTTCTCGACCAAGGCCACCAAGGAGCTGCTGGCGACCGTCAAGGGCAGCCAGGTGTGGCTGACCGAGACGGGCGGCCTCGTCGCGCGCCGGAACAAGTCACCGATCAAGCTCAAGCAGGGCAGCGCCCACGCCGCGCGGGTTACGAGCTTCATCCTGAAGACCTGGGGCAACAACCCCCGGATCCCCTACCTGTTCTTCTACCACTGGGACAGCTCGTCCAACAAGGACACGTGGGACTCGGCGTTCATCGGCTCGGACGGCAAGGCCCGCCCGTCGCTGAACATCCTGAAGAACGCCATCCGCGCCCGCCGGTAGTCGCAC
>SYBY01000057.1 GCA_005788585.1 Actinomycetota bacterium
CGGGGTGGCGCTGCGCACCCGCACGATGCGGTCGTCGTCGGTCAGCAGGAAGAGGACGTCGACCGCCGACGCGACCGGTGCGGCGCCGAGCACGGCGATGAGGGTGAGCGCGGCGGTGAGCAGGGCTCCGCGCACGGCACGGGTCGCGATGGAGGGACGCATGGCAGGGCGGCGGTCAGGACGAGGCGTCGTCGTCGGCCGGGACGAACACGGTGTTGATCCGGCCGGGGATCTCGCGCACGAGCGTGTCTCGCTCGGGAAGGTAGGACCGCGGCTCGTAGCCGGCGGCTGCCAGCAGGTCGCGCACGTCGGCCCCGGGGGTCTCGATCAGGAGCACCGGGCGTGCGCGCGCGAGGGTGTCGCGCAGGCCGACGAGCGCGGCGTGCTCGTAGCCCTGGACGTCGAGTTTGACGAACGCAGGATCGACGCCGAGCGCGTCGAGCCGTCGCACGGGCACGGTGCGCGAGACGATCTCGAAGTCCGGGTCGTCCATCCCGTCGCCGAGGCGCTCACGCAGGCTCGGGCTCTGGACGACCTCGTCGTAGACGAGCGACGCCTCGGTCGTCAGCGGGACGCCGCGGTAGACGGGCACGTGCAGGGTGAACTCCCCGTCCTGGTCGCCGGCCGCCCACAGCCGGTACGCGAACGGACGCGCCAGTCGGCCGACGAACCGCAGATCGTCCTCGTGGAACGGGTTGGGCTCGATCGAGATGATCGGCGTGTCGCGGTTGTAGATCCGGAACGAGAGCGCCGACATGCCGGCGTTCGCGCCGACATCCAGGAACGGGCCGCGCCGGTCGGGGAACAGGCCGAAGACGCCGTAGTCCTCGTCGTGCGGACGACGCATCCAGAAGCGCCCGACGGCGTAGGGACGGCGAGCCGCGGCGTACAGCGCCGGGGAACGGGTCAACATGACCTTGGCCCGGTCGCGCGCGGCGACGAGGGAACTGCTCGGCATCGGTGCTCCTGGTCGTGGGCGGGAGGCCGCCGGCCATGGCGGGTCTCGGTGCAAGAACGAACGAGGGGCCGGGAACCTTGCGGCTCCCGGCCCCTCGGGACGTCAGGTCGCTGCTAGCGGACCGGAGCGCGGTCCGGGGCCTTGTCGAAGCCCTCGAACGTCGTCAGGTACGCGTTGGCACGCGTCAGCGGGGTGGGCGGCAGGGCCGCGTAGTCACCCTGCGGCAGGATCGTCTGACCCTCATCCGCACCGACGCCGACGGGGTCGGTGCCGAGGATGTACTCGATGTAGCGGCGGACCGCAGCCTGCTCAGCCTGCAGCTGGGCGTACGGCACCGTCGGGTACACGTCCTCCATGTCCTCCCACGCGCCCATGTAGGACAGGGCGCAGATCGGGTACACCGGGCCGCTCTGCGCCTGGATGACCGGGCTCCAGTCGGACTTGGTGTTCGACGGGATGTTGTTGTACTTCGTGTTGTTGTTGCAGTTCGCGCCCTTCTGGGCGGTCGTCGCGGTCGAGCGCCAGCCGTTGGCCTGGTCGCGCGCCGGGTCACGGAGAACCGGGTTGGCGGCCGGCTGGTAGAGCTTCAGCCAGTACGTGTCGTCGCCGAGCGGCGAGGTCCCGGTGAAGTCGAAGCCCTTGAAGCGGGCGGTCGCCAGGTCCGAGTAGCCGATCGAGCCGTCGGTAGTGTTGACGGTGTCGGCGACGAACGGGTTGCCGCTGCCGGTGCCCGTGCAGATGTACGGGTTGCTCACCGGGGTGCCGGCGTCGATGCCGTCGCACGTGCCGTCGCGGTCACGGCCGTGACCGAGCCAGATCGTGTTGTCCTCACCGGTCTGGTCGTTGGCCTCCCAGTTGGTGTCGTTGTCCTTGTCCGTCGAGTTCAGGAACTGCTTGAACGCGAAGGTCGTGCCGGAGTTGTCCCGGCGGACGACGCGCTTGATCGGCACGGTGCAGGGTGCCGCCGTGTTCGACTTCAGCACGTACCCGAGCGACGCCCAGGTGGCGCCCTCGCCCGAGAAGGCCTCCTCGACCACGCTGTTGGTCGAGCCCGCGCCGCCGAACGGCAGTGCCGGGCGGAAGTTCGAGAACGAGGCCGGACGGCAGGTGTCCGGAACGTTGACGATGACCGCGACGACGCCCTGGAGGATCGGGATCGTGTGGAACTCGCCGTCGTCACCGTCGGGGTTGACGTTGACGGGGTTGCTGCCCTCCTCCGCATTGGCGACCTGCGTCGGCGTCATCGGATCGTCCGTGCCGATGAAGCGGATGCTCTGGTCACGGACGCCGTTCGAACCACCGAAGGCGTTGATGCCCGAACCCGAGCCCGAGCCCTTGTAGTAGATGAGGTCGTCGCCCGGGAGGAACGGGCTGTTCGCGTTGTCCTGCGCGCCGACGACACAGCCGGCGTTGACGATCCAACCGGCGCCCGGCGCCGTGTGCGCTTCGCGAGCGAAGGACGCACCCTGACCGATGATCTGCTGGCTGCCCGTGCAGTCGCCGGCCATGGCCGACGGCGCCGTTGCGGCAAGTCCAGCCAGCGCTGAGACGGCGAGTGCCGCCGACAGCATCTTGCGTGAAGCCACTGGAACCCTTTCTGCCCCGCGGTCGCGGGACGGATCTCATTAGGACTGGCCGCAAGCTACGGACGCGCGAGCGCCCTCCGGTGACCTTCCGGCTACCGATTGGAGAAAAACTGGTGTACTTCTGGTCAACGCCTGTTGCGACGGTCACGGACGCCGACGTAACTCAGCCCCGGTGTCCGGCGCCGGCGACCGCGCTTGGCGATGGTGCTCCCCGCACCGGCGGCGATGATCAGGACCGCGAGCGTGTACGCGGCGTTGGGCACCGACCACGGCCGGTCGGCCTCGTACCGCACCGCGGCGGAGGACTGCTCGAAGGCCTCCTCCTCTTCGCGCTTCTCCTCGTAGACGCGCACCGTCGCGCCGCCCGGCGGGCTGGGCCGGGCGATGCTGCCAACGGGCGGCGGCGGCACCACGAGCAGCGGGTTCGGCGGGGTCGGTGGGGTCAGCGGCAGGGACGGGAGCGGCGGGAGGACCGGCAGCACGGCGGCGGCGACGGGCACGGACAGGACGGTGGGCGGCGGCGGGGCGGGTACCGCGGGCGGCACCACCGGCGCCACGGGCGGCGGCGGCGCGGGCGTCGGGTTGGCCTCAGCCTCGGCCGCCACCGGCGAGGCGGCCGCCTCACTGGGGGGCGCCTCGGCGGAAGGGGTCTCACGCGACGTGACCGGGCGCGTACCGCAGGGTCGCCGCGGGCTGCCCGCCTGCACCTGGACCTTCGTCGAGTAGCGCAGGCCGCCCGCCACCACCGAGACGGTCGTCTCGCCAGGATTGAACGCGCAGAACAGGCCGGAACTGGCGTCGGCGACAGGCTTGTCATCGGGCCCGAGGAACACGGCCCGCGGGTTGCTCTGCGCCTGGGTCGGATCGACGCGCACGAAGTCCCCGATCTCGGGATTCGACGACGTGAACGAGAACTCGGTCGGGATGCGGTCGGCGCATTGCCCGGCAGCGCAGATCGGGTTGGGGAGCTCGACGTACGGGTCCATCGTGAACTCGGTGGTGCCGTCACGCCGGTGCCCGGCTCGGGGCCGCCGTCCCAGGCCGCTGAAGAGCGCGGGACTCGACCGGCGAACGACCACGCCGTCCTTGGCGTCGACCGCCAGGTCCTCGAGCACCGGCACCATGCGGGCGGTCACCGGCGCGCGGTTCGTGCGGGCGTCACGAGCGGCCACGTCGACCTCGAGGAGGCCGAGCCCGTTGTCGGCCGGGTCGACCGGATTGTCGGTGCCTCGCGTGAGGTCGTAGCCGAGCGAGCCAGAGCCGAAGGCGGGGATCTGCTCCGCCGCGTTGGCCGGGATGCGCGTGCTGAGATTCCGCTCCGGACTGTCGAAGAGGTACGCGGAGGCGCCGCCGGACACGAGAAGCCGTGCGACGTCGTCGCCGTCCGATGCCGTCACGGGCGCGTCCGGGAGCTGGTTGGCATCGGTGAGCGGCCGGCTGCCGGCGACCACCACCGCGATGCCGCGCGCGCGGGCGTCGGCGAGCTCGCCGATCAGCCAGTCGCGCTGCCCCGGGGCGCTGGCCTCGAGCGATCCCGCGGCGTTGTTGATCATGACGACCCGCAACGTCCCTTCGGGACCGGTCGTGTCCATCGCGAAGAACGTCCTCGCGCCGGAGCCGGCCTCGCCCGTGCCGGGCGCGATGGATCCTGAGGCCCCACCTCCCTGTGGCGCCGGGAGGCCCGCGAATGCGGTACGGAAGGCCGGCGCGTCCAGCCCGGCGTCGGTCGCCGACGCCGCGACGTAGGTCGGGATCCGCCCGGCCGCCGAGCCGATGAGCTGGGCGTAGCGGGTGAGCTCCCCACTTAGCGCACCGGCGGTCGTTCCGGTCGCCACCCGGGTTCCGGTGTAGAGAAGTGCGCGAGGCCCGCCGGGCGTGGGATGCATCGTGGCCGCCACGTCGATCGCCGCCCCGAGATAGCGGTCCGGCCCGATGCCGACCCGGTCGAGCGCGGCGCACGCCGCCTCGCACTGCGCGTGGCCGCCGAAGAGCAGCCGGGCCGGGCCGGCGGCGTGGACCGGCTGGACGCGGTCGATCCCAGGCGGCGCCGCCGGGGCTGCTCCGTAGCGCCAGACCTGCGCGGTCTGCGCGGCGGCCCGCACATCCGTGGAGTTGCCGAGGCCCTGCAGCTCGCACCGGAACGCCGAGATCTGGCCCGTCTCGCCGCCGACGATCCAGCCCTCGCCCCGCTCGTCGAGGGTCAGGCCGATCGCGCCCTCCGGGGTGTACGGGCAGTCGCGGTACTCCGACAGCGCGTACGCCGATCGTTCATCGTCGACCCAGCCGTCAGGGGTCTCGCGCATGACGACGCCGTAAGACCACGTGCGGCGGTCGCGTTGCAGCTGCTCCGGCTCCCCGGGCAGGTTCACGATGAGATCGAGCTCCTGGCGCTGGAGTTCCCCCGGATCGGGGACGGCGATGGCCACCGCGCGGACGGCCGACCCGTCACGGACGGCACTGACCGCCGTGACCACCCCGTCGACGGGATGTTCGCTGAGGCGCCACGGCGAGGTTGCGCTGTCACGGACGAGCACGATGCGATCACCTGCGACCACGGCCCCGCCGTCGGGGAGGCCGGCCACGGCGAGCAGCGGCTGGTCCCTCGTGCCGACACCGTCTCGGGCCAGCAGCTCGCGGACCTGTTCGTCCACCCGCCATTCGCCGCCGTCATTGACGAGCAGGCCGCTCGCCCCCACGATCATCGCCTGGTTACCCGCGAAGGCGACGCCGAAGAGCTCGCCGACCGAAGGAGCGGTCTCCGGTTCCCAGGACTTGCCGTAGCGCAGGATCCTGCCCTCCTGGGCCACGGCGTATCCGCGATCGGGGTTGCCGGGCTGGAAGGCGATGCCGACGAACCGGTCCTCCGACGTGTCCAGCGGCGCGCCTTCGTCGCGTTCCCAGAGGCCGGCCTCCGCGCGGTACAGCCACATCGCGCCCTTCTCCCCCACCGCGTGGGCCCGGCGCAACTCAGGCCAGGCGACCGCGTTGAGCTGGGGGGTGGCGCGCCCCGAGCCGGATGGGAGGGGCTCGGGCAGCCAGCCCTGCACGGGGTTGAAGCGCAGGACCTGCCCCCCGTACCCGACGGCGAGCGCGGCTGCCGCGGGATCAGCCGGTGACCGCCCCGGCTCGGCGGCGACGGCCTTGAGCGGGCGGCGGACCGGGAGCGGGTAGGCCTGCAGCCGCGGCGCGGATGCCACGGGCGCGACGCGGATGATGGAGCGCTCGGACTGGCTCAGCCACCCGTTGGTGACACTGGTGAACGCGCCGGACGCACGCAGCGATCCGGACGAGGCCGAGCGCCGGCCGCTGGTCTTGACGCGCAGGAACGATGCCCCGTCGAACGCCCCGTAGCTGTCAGGGTCGGCGGCGCCATCGACACGGGGATTGGTGACGACGCGCGTCCCAAAGGTTCCGCCGGGCCAGGCGAAGGAGCGGTAGCCGAGGTCTCGCGTGCTGTCATCCGCGACGATGTCGCCGTCCCCGCCGGGTTCGGGACCTGCCGCGAGTTCGAACTCCAGCGGCCCGCCGCAGAGCCCCGGCGCGTTGCACCAACTCCGGTCGACGCGTTGACTCCGGGTATCGACGGCGAGCGTGAACGTGTACTCCGTTCCCTCCTTGACGACTGCGCCGTCGACCCACAGGCGGCCGTCCGTGATGGTGAGTCCCTCGGCCGGGTGTGTGAGCGGCCGGGCAGCCGACGTGGTGGTGAACGCGGGCATACCGGCGATGGTCACCGGTTTCCACGCGGGCCCTCCGGCTGCGGAGGGGTCCCGCCGGAAGAGCGTGAGTCCGCTGCCATCCGAGCCGACCAGCCACGCGCCATCGGTCCCGACAGCGATCGCACCGATGGTGAAGCGGGCCGGTGCCCCGGCCACGTCCACCGGCTCCTTGCTCCATGCCGACCCGTCGTACCGGAGGACCTCGTCCTCGACGGCGGCCAGCGGAGCGACGTACGCGCCGACCTCAGCGCCCTCGTCGAATGCCGCGAACGTCACCCGGCCGACGCCGAGAAACCTGCGGCTGCCGAGCAGTGCGTCGTCCGGGTCGGCGACCTCGCGCAACTCACCGTTCGGACGGCGGACGAGCAGCTTCCCCGAGTCAGCTGAGACCGCGACGACCACGCCACCTCGCGGTGTGACCCGTCCATGCGCCGGGCCCGTCCCGCCGAGGGAGAAGCTCAGGTCCCCCCCGGTCAGGGAGCGCGCGCGACTGACGTACTGCCACGCGCCGTCGCCACGCTGGCGCACGAGGGCCAGCTTGCCGGTACCCGAACGGCCGTCGCGCGTGGTGACGCCCTGGGTCTGGGCGATGCCCCAGATCTCGCCGGGCGCGCTCAGGGGCGCCTCACCCAGCGGGGCGACGTACTGCCCGGGCAGTCCGGTCACGGGCCAGCTGAAGGGGGTGATGAACCCCGTCTGCGACGCGCCGGCGCCCGGCCAGGCGAGCGCGGCGATCGCGGCGACCAGGACGGCTGCGACCAGCGGGCCGCGTCCTCGCGCGCCTCGCCGGCGCGCGAGCAGGTGATCAGCGGCTCGACGCATCACGTGGTGACCGTGTCCCCGGCCCCACCGCCGGCGTCGTCCTCGCCGCCACCGGAGCCCTGTGGGAGTTCGAGGTCGCGCGTCACGAAGCGCAACGCGGTGGGCCAGCGACGCACGGACGCCTTCATGCGCAGGGTGTACCGGCCCGGCCGGTAGGTCTTCGTGGCGGTGCGCGCGACAGTCCGTCCGCCGCGTCGGCCCACGAGTTGCACCCGCGCGCGGCGGCGGACCTGGATCCGCAGGTCGATGCGCCGGCCGCGCTTGGTCTTCACGATCTTCGGCTTGCCGATGACGCGCAGGAGCGACGGCAGCGGCTTCGGCGCGACCGCCTCGACCGGCGGCGCCGGGGGCTCTGCCGGGGGTGCGACGAAAGGCGGTGTCTCGTCGCGCACCAGCGTGTCGGGCGGCAGCGTCGGCGTCCGCTCGTCGCGGGGGCGCACGGTGATGAGGCGCTGGATCGCGGGCGAGGTGTTCTGAGGGAGCACCAGCCCCGGCTCCGACAGGCGGTACACCCAGCCCTCGGTCGTGACCATCCAGCACTGGTCAACCGCCGGGCACGCGATCCGCGATGCCTGCCCCACCTCGAGATCCGGGCGGCGCAGCTCGCGGCGTTCCAGCACGTCGCCGTCTGCGCCGAGCCGCGCGACGATGGCGCGGGAGCTGTCCGCGGGCTCGGTCCTGATCGCAGCCCATGCGCCCTCTCCTCCGGGGAGCACCGCGAGATCACTCACGACGTCTCCGAGCTGCAGGCCGTCCTCCCCGGGTGTCAGCTCGGTCGGCTCGGTGTCACCATCGCCCATCCGCGCGAGGTACGGCGCGCGGCGCTGGGGGAACGGCCCGTCCTCGGATTCGGCGACGTACGACTGGCTGTCGCGGCCTGCGAGCCACAGCTCGCCGTCCGCGCTGTCAGCCACACGGATGTCGACCAGCTGCTCGACCTCGTCGATGCGAGGCCAGTCGAGCACGCTCACCGCACCTCCCTGCAGGCGCCGCAGCAGCTGCGGCCCGTTCGGCTCGAACGGGTCCACCTCGCCCTGCACGCGGAGCTCTGTGCCATCGAGTGCGAAGGACGTCCCGTCGAATCCCGACCCGACCGATCCGGGCGCGACCACGGACCCGCCGAGCGGCTCCATGTCGGCGACCGCACGCGCGCGGGGGTGCAGGCGGGACGTCAGGGTGGAGCCGTTCCAGTGCAGCAGGAACGTGCCGAGGTTCGGCGTGCTCACCACCGGACCACCGAACCAGCAGTCGGCCGGTCCGAGGCACGCCGCGGCGTTCATGTCGGGGTACGGGTTGAGGGTGTTGGTCAGCGCCGTGGCATACGAGGAGGCGACGACGCCGTCTCGGAAGTGGCACAGCGTCGCCGCGCCGTCAGTCGGCACCCTGCCGTCGAGCTCGTTGACGGCCCGCGAGGTCGTCCACCATTCCGTGTCGGACACGAGCGCGATCCGCGAGGACCTCGCCGGGCCGCCGCACACGGTGGCCAGCTGGCGCCATCCGGTGCCGTCGAAGACGAGCAGACCGGATGCGAACAGGTTCCGTCCGCCCAGCCCTTCGTTGTCGACGAGCATGAGGCCGAAGTTCGGGGCGAGGAACTGCAGATCGGCGGGCTGGCCGACAGGCCCCTGCCCGGGCGCACCCGGCGGCGGTGGCGGCTGCTCCAGACGCCACTCGGGCGCCGCGACGGCGACGCCCGGCCATGCCAGGACGGCTGCCACGATCGCCAGCATCCCGATGCGCCTCATCGCCTGCTCCCCGCCGAGCGCGTGGCGCGCTTCTTCGCCCTGTTCTGCTTCGCCTTCTTGGCCTTCGGGACCCGGAAGGTGCTGACCCTGACGCGCTCGAGCGTCGTCACCGATCGCTGTCCCGCAGGTCGACGTGGTGTGAATCGCACCGTGATCCGCACGGGCAACCCCGCGGCGCGCCGGCCGGCGGACAGGTACGTCGTCCGCAGCTTCAGCCGGAGGCGAACGGTGCCCGCGTCCCGGGCCCGGCCCGTCGTCGCTGCGACCACAGGCTGGGTCCGCCGGCCGCGCTGCTTCGTGCGGGAGCGCGCCGTCGCACGAATCGTCCCGGCTCCGGGCACCCGGGCGTCGACGTACAGCACCCGGCCGCCGCGCGACACGGTGACGCTGAGACGCCAGACCGGGAACACCCGGCCCGCGACGCCGCCGGAGGCGCCGGTGAAGGGCTGCTGCGGCAGCGACCCGCTGCTCTCCTGGAACCGGTCGGCGACAAAGGTGTCGTCGATGCCGTTGGCGTCACCGAAGATGAGGTTCGACGCGGCGGAGCGCAGCGCGGCCCGGGTGCCGCCGGGTGTGATGTCCACGGCCTCCGATGCCGCGGAGGCGGGCGTGCCGTCGTAGCCCGACGTGACGCGCTCGACGATCCCAGCCGTCAGATCCATCGCGTAGACGTCGGCGAACTGGGCGCGCGTGGGCGGCAGCGAGGCACCGATGAAGGTCGGAACCGGGAGTGGCCAGGACCGGGTGCTGGTGGTGAGCGCGGCAGCGGTACCCGTCGCATCCAGCGTTGCCGCGAGCACGCCGTCGGTCAGGCCGGTGAACCGGGTGAGCTCGCGCGTCGTCGCACGGCGGCCGCCGGGCAGCTCCATGTCGCGGAGGAAGAGGTCCTTGGCCCCGAGAACGTCCGGCGGGCCCCCGCGCCACGGGCGCGGCGAAACCCAAGCCACCTTCCGTCCGTCGGCAGACAGGTGGATCGATTCAAACCCCGGGAGGGTGTCGTCCTCGTTGAGCGTCCCCTGCGCGAACGGCCCATCGCACGGGCCCCGCGGAGGCTGCGGCCCCGTCGGCGGGGGATCCGGCGGGAGGATCCCCCCGGCGGGGCAGGCAGGATTCTCGCCGTCGCCAGAGCCGGTCACGCGCCGAGGCCGGCCTTCGGCCACGCGCATCCAGAGAAGATCGGCGTTAGACGTGGGCAAGCCGGGACCACGCTCGGGCATGCCCCCGAGGGGGAGTTCACCGGCGAGGTACGCGTCGGGGCCGATGCGCGCACGCGGGTCGCCGTCGACCCACGCAACCGTCCGGCCGTCCGCGCTGAGCGCCGCTCCTCCGTGGGCGGAGGGCGCCGCCGTGCCCGTGATCGCTGTCCGCGCGCGGGTGACGCGGTCGAGCAGTACCAGCGGTGCGGTGAGGCTCATGCTCGTGACGTCGGCGTAGAGGACGTGCCGGCCATCAGCAGACATCGCCGAGCGGCCATGGCCGACGGGAAGCCCGAACCGCGCGCCCGGATCCCCACCCTCGGAGACGAGGTCATACGCACCTGGTGCGGTGCGCGGAATGCTCATGTCGCGGACGTAGACGTCCGAGGCGGTGCCGTCGTCGTCTGCTGCGACGAGCGCGACCGTGGTGGTGAACGCGACGAATCGGCCGTCCGCACTGACGGCCGCCTGCTCGCCGAGCGAGAGGGTGCCCGCCTGGGAGAGCGGCGGCCCCGGCGCAACGACGTCGAGTGCCGTGCCGTCGACCTCGCGCCGCAGGATCCCGCCTCTCGCGGTCTCCCGCAGCGCCTCGGCGTCGCCCACGAAGAGGTTGCGGACGCGGGTGGTGAACACGACGTACCGCCCGTCGGCGGAGATGGTCGGCGGGCTCATGGCCTGAGCCGTCGATCCGTCCGGCGTGAGCGCCAGCTCCGCCGGGGTCGCGGACATGATCCGCGCGCGGCTCCACAGCGCGGAGGCCTCGCTCGGGAGTGCGGTTCCACCCAGGACGACGAGGAGGACGAGCGCGAGACGCCTCACCGGACGGTCACCGCCGTGCGACGCGTCTCGCTGTTGCCCGCCCGGTCGCGGAGCGTCGTGGTGATGACGAAGCGGCCGCGCCGCGGGTAGCGGTGCGACTTCACGTTCGCCGCAGCCGACCGGCCGGTGCCGTCACCCCACGCGATCGTCGAGCGCTCGGTGTCCATCCCTGAGCGGTTCCTGTCGTTGATCCGCACCGTGACGCGACGGCCGCCGCGACGGGAGACGGTGAGCTGCGGCGCGGTGCCGTCGACGCGGAGCGCCACACGGTTGGAGACGACCCGCTGCCCGCGCATGTCCGTCGCACGGATCTGCACGCTGTGGCTGCCGTCCTCCAGTCCGCGCCGCTCGATCACCCGTGCCCGCGCGCCCGTCGGACGCCCGGTGATCTGCCCGTCCAGCAGCACCTCGTACGTCACCCCGCGAATCGCGTTGCGCGCCGGTTCCCAGCTCACCCGGGCCCGCGAGGGCCGGACCCACCCGGTCGGCGCCGTGGCGGCGAACGCCAGCGGCGGAGCGTCGACGACCGTCGCGGCGATCGAACCACGCGACGACGATCCCGAGCGGAACCCGACGATGGCGTCACCCAGGTTCGACCCACCGACCTCGAAGTCGGTCACCAGGCCGCCCCCCTCGGCGCTGACCTGCGCGCGGCGGGAGAGACCCTGGACGGGGATCTCGCGGATCTCGACGCCGTGCTGGTCGCCGATGTCGAGGCGGCGGGCCAGCACACCCGAGCCCTTCGGCCCCATGGCCAGCCGCGGTTCCCCGATCGCCCGGTTGCCCGGGGTCCCCAGCCGGGTCGCCGCCGAGAACGACGTACCCTCGCCGGCGCCCGCCCCGAGGACCGTCGTGCTCCCCAACCCGAAGGCGAGGCGGAACCCGCCGCCGTCCGACCAGGTCCCCGCCGCAAGGCCGTCGGGCGCGCCCGGCGCGGGCATAGGCAGGCGCACGGCGCCACGAAGCGCCAGGGCGCCCTCGGAGAAGACCGGTGGCAGCGTGTTCACGAACGCCTCGGGCGCGCCACCGGCCGCGTCGAGCTGCTGGCGGACCAGGACGATGCCTTCGCCGAAGCCGCCGATCCCGACGGCGAACTGATCCGCCGGACCGGTCACCCGGCGCCCGTCGACCTCCATGGGGCTGGCCTGCAGCGGGACGAGGGACACGTCGGACGAGAAGACCCGGCGGGCGTACACCCGCTCGACGCCGTCGTCGTCGGGTTCGATGTACCCGACGATGGCGTTGCCGATGGCATCCATGGCGACCTTTGGCGCGGTGGCGGCAGTCACCGCCCGCAGCGGCCGGGTGCTCCGCCGCGGGGACGGCAGCCGCGACCAGCGCAGCCCGCCGCCGAAGCGTGCGAGTCGATACTCGGCGTTGACGAAGCCCTGCTGCGCGACGTCCGTGCTCGTGACGACGTAGCTCAGCAGGGCGGCTCCGCCGTTCGCGGCCATGGTCAGTGACGGATGAACGGCGTTGGCCTCGCCGAGGTTCAGATCGACAGGCCGCGGGCGCGTGAAGCTCGATGCCCCAGGTGCCCGCCATGCGGCGTACATCGCGTCGACGTAGCTGCCGTTGGCACGCCGTCCCACGCGCTGGACCCAGGTGACCAGGAGGCGCCCACCCGTGGCGGCGGCGATCCTCGGCCAGCTCGAGTCGAACTGCTGCCCGATGTCGACCCTGCGGGCCGGCCACCAACGGCTGTTGGAGTACTGCGCGACGAAGACGCGGATGCGGCCGTCGACACGGCGCCGGTACACGACGCCGCCGGTGCCGTCCTCCGCCATGGCGACGCCCCCGAGGTCGATGACCTCCGCACTGGGACCGTCGAGTGTGACCGCGGGGAGCACCTCGGCGACGGCGACGGCGGGAACGACCATCACCGAGGCACCGGCAAGCATCGCGAGCAGCATCCGAGCATGTCGACGACGCCCCTTCACGTCCGGGGGCGGCGCTTGGTCGCCGTTCGCCTGCCCAGAGCACGGACCGTCGACCGCGACGCGGAGATCGTGCCGGCCGCCGTCTGCGCCGACGGGCGGGCGATCGCGGCCGGAGTCGCGCTGGGTGACACCTTCAGCCGGACCGCCGCGCGCTGCCCGCGGCGCAGGCGCCGCTCGATCTCCGTGACCAACGCGGTCCGAGCGGAGGCCGCAGGCCGGACGCGCAAGGTCCGAACAGCGCCGACGGGCAGACGGGTGAAGCGGGCCGTTGCCAGCCGTCGAGACCCGCCCGTTGCCGGCCGGAGGTCGAGCGCGACAGCACCCGCGCAGGCACCCGCGCCGTCCAGGCACCGAATGCGGATGGCGATGCGACCGTCGCGGCTGAGCGTCAGACGAGAGGAGGCGATCCGCCCACGCGCGCCGAGCGGCGCGACCGTCTCGCCCGCGCCTTCGGTCTCGGTGGCGCCGGTGGCGACGTCGCATCGCGCGGGCCGCTCGATCCCGAAGTTCGTCAGGCCGAGTTGCGCAAGGTCGAGGTCGCACGGGTCGGCGGTGCACAGGCTCTGGTCGCCCAGGCCCAGAAGACTCAGCGGGATCCCGAACGGCGTCATGCACGACTTGATGGCGTCCTGGCCGGGCACCTGCGGCCGCTCGCGCGCAGTGACGGTGACGGTCTGCGTCGTCGAGGCCGACCGGCCGTTCGTGAGCTCGATCGACAGCCGGGCGGTGAAGGACCCGGTGCTGCGGTAGGTGTGCGCGACGGGCACGAGATCGTCCCGCGTGCCGGACGTCTCGTCGCCGTCGCCGAACGACAGCGTCCAGGACGCGACGGTCCCGGTGCCCGTGTTCCTCGGCGTGAAGGTGATCGGTGCGCCCTGGGTGACGGCGGCCGGAGCGGCAGTGAGATCGGCGACGGGCGTGCTGGTGTCGCCGCGGTCGACCGTGACGGTCTTGGTGGCGACGGCGTCGGCCTGTCCGGCAGCTTTCAACGTCAAGGTGGCGGTGAACGTCCCGTCACCGGCGTATGCGTGCTCCGCGGGCGTGCGGATGTTCCGCCAGTCGCCCGAGACGGTCTCGCCATCGCCGAAGTCGAGTGACCACGTGTCGATGGGCCCGAGGGAGAGCTGGGTGAACTCAGCGGCGGACGTGCAGGGCGGTTCCTCGCAGACCTCGTCCATCGTGAATCTGAAGCTGCCGGGCGACGCTTCCACCGGGCGGATGTCCAGCCCCGCCGACAGCGGGTCACGACTGGCCAGCCGGAAGGCCAGCGTGGCGGTCTCCCCCTCATCGTCGATCACGTCGATCGTCGCCTGGCTCGGACGAAGCACCGCGGCCGTCGGGATCGAACCGAAATCCGTGCACCCGGTGGTTCCGTCGTGGTACAGCGATGTCGCGGGGCCGCCTTCCAGTCGCTGGACGCATCGGGTCCACGGAAAGGGGATGGTCCCGCCGTTGTCAGGGTCTGACCACCTGACGGACTCCACGTTGCCGACATCGCTCGGCAGGGAGCCGTCGGCGCCACGGGGAATGTTGAGCCGGACGGTGCCACCCGGCGTGACCGGGACGGTCTCTGTGTCGCCGGCGGCATTGACGCCCGAGATCTGCGCCGGGCCGATGACCGGGGGCGACGTCGACGGGAACACGGTCTCGGCACAGCCCGTCGCCCCTTGCCGAAGGACCGTCACCCGGACGGGACCCGAACTCGTGCTCGTGCTGTCCTCGACAACGACCAGCCGCGCGTCGTCGGCTCCCACCGGCACCGAGGCCAGGCGCACGCTCCGACGCTTCAGGGCGCAGGCATCGCTGGACGTCGGCGCGTACGCCATGAAGCGGGCGCGCCCGGTTCCCGTCGAGTTCATCTCGAACAGTCCGCTGGCACCCACGACACCAGTGGACGGCAAGACGGGAGCGACGAGGCCGTTGTGGACGGGCGCGAACTCGAGAGCCTGCGCTTCCCTCCCACCAAGTGGTCGCGACGGGAACGCCGGGACCAGTGCGTCGCTCGATGACGCCGGGACGCCATCTGGACCGAGAAAGCCCAGCTCCGGGTGGTCGAACGTCTGCCCTGACCCCGGGTTGTGCCGCGTGTGCAGGTACGCGAGGCGGCGGCCACCGGACCCGCCGACGACATGGAGGGCGTGAGCGCCGACGCCGAAGTAGCTGGCGTTCAGACCGTCGTCGAATCGACCGAGGGGACACGCGGTGCCCTGACCCGTCGCGCACTCGGCACTCAGCGGTATCTCGCTGACCGTCTCACCGGTCGGAGAGACGCGCAGGATGCGGGCCGCGCCCTCGGGGTCACCCAGCCCACTGCCGATGCCCGCGACGTCGGCGACGAAGAGCTCGTTGCTGACCGGATCGACGGCCATCGGCCCGGGCACCACCCGGCGACTGAACCACGCTCCGGTTCCGGGTGCCACGAACGGCTCCGCTCGCCAGGTGCCGCTCCCGAGGGACAGTGCTTCGATCCGGTCGCCGGCCGAGACGTACAGGACCCGGCGTTCACGGTCGATCGCGAGTCCGGTCGGCGTCAGGTCAAAGTCACCCCCGACGCTCAGGGTGAAGTCGATGGGATCGGTGACCTGATTGAAGGATCGGCCCTGGATCGTGGGCCCAGCTTGCGTCACGGTCTGCAGATCGGGACTGACCCGGAGGACCCGGAGCGAGTACTGGTGACCGGGATACGGGTCACCGCCGGGGTTCACTGCCCCGAACTGATCCAGCAGGTAGATGTCGCCGTTGCTGTCCACCACCGCCCGGTCAGCATTCGTCACCCCAGGCAGCGTCCGCTGCGCCTCGACCCCCCACGCCCACGCCGACGGCGCGCCGAACGCGCACAGCGCGACGGCAGCGAGCAGCAGGCTGAGAGGCGTTCGAGAGGCGTGCATCGAGGAGGGGTCGCGACGGCGAAGGGGCGGCGCGAATCGGCAACGGTAGGTCCGCCCAGAACCCAGGTCAACGGCCTTCACCACTTCGTGACCAGACCTTCACAAGTTGGCCACGAGTCGGTTCGACGAGGCGTCACGGCTACCGCGAGAGCTCCCGCAGAACCTGCTCGACCGCGCCGTCCAC
>SYBY01000409.1 GCA_005788585.1 Actinomycetota bacterium
CGATCTCGCTCGGGTCGCGGCGGTCGCCGTCCCGCGCCGGTTCGCCGCCAACCAGATCATCTTCCGCGAGGGAGACGCCAGCGACACGTGTTACATCGTGCGCTCCGGCCACGCGCGCGCGGTCCGCGAGCACGCGGACGGACGCACGATCACGCTGGCGCACTTCGGTCCCGGCGACTTCTTCGGCGAGCTGGCGATGTTCGACTCCGAGCGCCGCTCGGCGACGCTGGAGTCCCTCGACGCGCTGGAGGCCGTCGCCATCACCGGCGATGACATGCGGCGCCTGCTGCGCGAGCACCCGGATATCTCGATGAAGCTCGTCATGGCGCTCGGCCGCCGTCTGCGCGAGGCCAACGAGCGCCTCTCGCGCCAGTCCTTCCAGACCGTCCAGAGCCGCGTGGCGACCGTGCTGAGCCAGCTCGTCAGCCGCGCGCGTGACGAGGCGCCCAGCGTCAACGGCAACGAGGACGACATCCTGCTGGTCATCACCCAGTCGGACATCGCGCAGCTCGCAGGGTCCTCCCGCGAGTCCGCCAGCCGGTTCCTCGCCGTGCTCGAACGCGCGGGCGTCATCACCCAGGGTCGCGGCAAGATCACCGTCCACGACCCGTCGGCGCTGCAGCGCTACGTCTACTGAGCCTGTGGCGCTGAGCGAGTTCAGCGCCGGGGGCGTCGTGATCAACGACCGCGGCGAAACGATCGTGATCGTCCCGACCCGCCGCGCCGCCGACGGGTCGCAGGTCCTCGCGCTGCCGAAGGGTCACCCCGACGGCGACGAGTCCGCCGCCGACGCCGCGCTGCGCGAGGTCCGTGAGGAGACCGGCGTCGAGGCGGAGGTCGTCGACCGGCTCGGCGAGGTCAAGTACTGGTACCAGCGCGACGGCCAGCGGGTCGCGAAGGTCGTCGCGTTCTTCCTGCTGCGCTACGTCTCCGGGTCGCTGGAGGACCACGATCACGAGGTCGAGGTGGCCCGCTGGATGCCGCTCGAGGACGCCGCGCGGGAGCTCAGCTACGCCGGCGAGCGGGACATGGCGGCAAGGGCGGCGTCGTGGAACGCCGCTGACCGATAATCTCCACGCGCTCCCATGCAGGTCCTCAACTTCTACTCCACCATCTTCGCCGACCAGCTGAAGCGGGGCCGCAAGACGGCCACGATCCGGCTCGGGGACAAGTCGCACAAGTACCGCAAGAACCAAGCGGTCATGGTGACGATCGGCTACCAGCACTCGCCCCGCGAGAAGATCTTCGACGCGGTCATCGACCAGGTCGAGGTCAAGCGCGTGAAGGACCTGTCGCCGCGCGACGTCGAGCACGACAACCCGGAGTTCCGGCGCGTCGAGGAGATGGTCCACTTCCTCGAGCAGATCTACGGCAAGCCCGTGTCGATGGACGACACGGTCACCGTCGTGCGCTTCAGCCAGATCATCGAGAACCCGCCCGAGGTCACGGATCGTCTCCGTGGCATCGGGGGGGCGCAAAACTAGCCGCATCCTCGCCTAACGGCTCGGATGCGGCCGGAGGAACTCGCTGCGCTCCTTCCTCCGCCTCAGGCGTCGATCGCCACCGTCACCCGGCCCGTGAACCCGCTCGCCAGCGAACTCCCGCGCCGCGTCAGCGCGACCACCGAGCCTGACCCCTTGTCCGCGTAGATGCTGTCGCCCGAGTTGCGCGTCCGCGTCCCGGACTTCTTGTAGCCCGACAGCTGCATGACCTTGTCCGAGGTCGCGTCGCGGAAGAACAGCTGGCCGGTGTGTGCCACCGACCCGCCCGAGTACGTCGCGCTGCTGACCCGCCCGCCCACGTGGCACTTCAGGTGGATGTGGATCGCGCGACCCGGGTACCAGCCGGGGTAGATCGTCCGGAACGCCGCGACGCCGTCATCGCCGGAGACCTGCAACCCGCGCAGATAGGTCTTCCCCGCGGTCCCCTCTGCCGAGAACCCCGAGTACGTCCCGCCCGCGTCGGCGCGCCAGATCTCGACCGCCACGTCATCCATCGCCTTGCACGTCGAGCTGTTGATGACCTTCACGCGCAGGTCCAGCCGGATGCCGGACTTGCCTTCCGTGATGTTCTTGCGGACCTTCAGGAGGTCGAGGTAGTACGGCCCCTCGGTCAACTCGGGCGTGAGCGTGCAAGCCGTCGCCGGGAACGCCTCCTCGGCCGGAACCACCGTCCCGGCAGCGAAGCCGAGGCCCGGGAGCGCAAGACCGCCCGCGCCGAGGCGACGCAGGGCCGTGCGGCGCGTGATCCCGCCGGGCTGGTCGGGTGAGGACATCATCATCGCTCCTTCGTCGTGGTCGAGGCACCATCGACGCTGTGGATGGGCGCCGTGCGAGGAGTTCCTGAGAGCCTGCTTGGAACGCGATCGCCTCTCAGGGAACGCTCGGCGGCACCCGAGGGGCACCCCACGACCATCCTGCACCTTCCCTGCTGTTCCCACCCCCAGCAGGAGGCCCCACATGCAGATCCGCCCCCGTGCCCTGGCCGCCCTCGCCGCGTCCGGCGTGCTCGCCGTCGGCACCGTCGGCTGCGGCAGCGACGACACGAACACACAGACCAACGCCGGCGCCGTGACCCCCGCCGCGGCGGCGGCCCAAGGCACTCCACCGCAGGAGGCCGCGCCCGACATGAGTGCGCTCGCGAGCGCGCTGGGGGTCACTGAGGAGAAGCTCCAGAGCGCCATGGAGTCGACGCGCCCGTCGGACCCGTCGTCCGGTCCGCCCGCCCAGGGCGACATGGCAGCGGACCTCGCCGAGGCCCTGGGGATCGACGCCGAGAAGGTGCAGGACGCTCTGCGCGCGAACATGCCGGCGCCGCCTGCCGCCGACGCCACCACCTCCTGACTTCCGTGCCCGCCCGCCCGGCGATTTGTCGGGTGGGCGCTCGGCGTGCTTCAGAATGAGGGGTCGATGGCCGACTTCCGGGACATGCACGGATCCCCCGAGCCCGAGCCTGAACTCGTCGAACTCGAGGTCGACGGCCTCGGCACGCTGCGGGGCAAGGTCGACGGCATCGAAGGCGGCTTTGCCTCCATCGTCCTCGACGGTGAGCTCTCCGGGTGGTCGCTGCACGGACACGACGCGCGCCTGGTGCATTTGGCGAGCGGACTAAAACTCGAGGGCACACTTCGTGCGGCAGGCGACCAGCGTAAGGTCGAACTGGTGGTGCATGAACCCCACCGGCGTTCCTGGACCCGGGCCGACGCCCGCCTGGCGACGCTGCTCGTCCCGGACGAGCTCGGGATGCTGTGGCGTGCCGAGACGCGCAACGTGGCGGCGGGCGGGATGCTCATCGCCGGCGCGTCCGACCTCGAGGAGAACCAGTCGCTGCACATCTACGTGCATCTCGAGGACGGGGACGTCGACGCTCGCGGCCGGGTCGTGCGTGTCGAGGAGCCTGACGTCCACGCGGTCGCCTTCGAGGCGATCTCGGGCCCGGACCGCCTGCGGATCCACCGCGAGGTCCTGCGCGCGCGCATCGCCGAACTCAAGGACGACGAAGCCGCGTAGCTGATCTCAGTCCTGGTGACTGAGATCCCTCCAAATTGGCACTCTTTTCGTCCGAGTGCCAGCGAAACGGGTTGACGGCCTCCGCGCGTCCGCTATCGTGGCGCAGCAACGGACTGGCACTCTCCCTACACGAGTGCCAGCCTGGGTCCCACAACACCCCCTTTCGGAGGTACCTGCATGGCCACGAAGCTCAAGCCGATCGGCGATCGCCTGATCGTGCGCGCCATTGATGAGGAAGAGAAGACGGCCTCCGGCCTCGTTCTTCCTGACA
>SYBY01000410.1 GCA_005788585.1 Actinomycetota bacterium
CCGCTCGTGACTGGCTGAAGCAGGACGGGCGATGGGCGCTCTGGCTCCCGTTGCCCGTCCTGTTCTGCCATCAGACCGAGGAGTGGGTCGTGCCCGGCGGGTTCCTGCCGTGGTTCAACCGCGAGGTCACCCACAGCGGGCATGATGAGTTCCCGATCACCCGCGACCTCGGCCTGGTCATCAACGTCGGCCTGGGCTGGGTCCTGTGTGCCGCCGCGGGCGCTTCAGGGCGCCGCCGGCCCTTCCTCCCGGCGATGAGTCTCGCGCTGTTCATTGGCAATGCCGGCCTGCACGGCGGGCAGCTCGTGAAGGCGCGCCGCTACAACCCGGGCTCCGGGACCGGCGTGCTCGTGATGCTCCCCGTCGGCGTGCTCGGGCTGGTGCGGCTGCTGCGCGACCCCGAGGTCGACAACCGCCGCGTCCTCACCGGCGTGGTCGCCGGGATCGCGGCCTCGGCCGCGCTCCTCGTCGCGATGCGGGTCCGCTTCAGCCGCGGGTGAGCCGGCCGTCGCCCGTGATCGGGATCCGCGGGCCGAGGAACTGCGGGTCGCGGCCGACGACGACCTCCTGCACGGCCTTGGGACGCGCCAGCCACTCGCGCACGCGCGAGCGCGCGTTGTGCCGACCGTAGGCGCGCAGGTCCGCCGACACGCCGTGGACGTCCAGCCCGGCGCGCTGGGCGAGCCAGACCGCGCGGGGGAGATGGAAGCCCTGGGTGACGACGAGTGCGGACTCCACGCCGAAGACCTTCTGGGCTCGAACCATGCTGCTCCAGGTGTCGAAGCCGGCGTGGTCGGTGAAGATGTCGCGGTCCGGAACGCCCGCCGCGAGGAGCCCGCGGCGCATCGCGTTGACCTCGTCGTAGCCGCGCGTGCCGTGGTCGCCGGAGGCGATGACTCGGTCGACCTTGCCCTCGCGGTAGAGCCGGGCGCCGGTGCTCACGCGGTCGGCGAGCATCGCGGTCATCGTCCCGTCAGGCAGGACGCGCGCGCCGAGGACGATCGCCGCCTGCGCCCGCGGCGCCTGGGCGGGGCGGTCGGTCATGTCCCCGCGGGACCCGAGCAGGACGATCGCGTTCGCGACCAGGACGACCAGGACCCCGACGGCGATCATGCCGCCGGCGAGACCCATGACCAGCTTCCAGCGTGGACGTCGGCGCACGGTGCGCACCCCCTGAGTCGCCTCGAGCAGAGGCGCCGACCGGACTCGAACCGGTGTACACGGCTTTGCAGGCCGCTGCGTAGCCACTCCGCCACGGCGCCGGGGACAGGCAATGGTAGTGGCAGGGCGGACCGCTTCGCTCGGCGGGTCCAGCCGCGCGTATCCTGCGGCGGATGCCCGACCTGACCGATGGCTCGTGACCGCTGCGTCCGTCGAATTCTGTGACGAGTTCCCCGGTGTCGTCGGGTGGATCCACCCGGAGCCGGCGTGGATGCTGCGCGCAAGCCACGCCGTGCTCAGCGGGGGGCGGGTGTGGGTGATCGACCCCACCGCAGGCGACGGCGTCCTGGAGCGGATCGTCGGGCTCGGCGTACCGGGCGGCGTCGTTCAGCTGCTGGACCGCCACAACCGTGACTGCGCGGACCTCGCGCACCGCCTCGGGGTGCCGCACTACAAGCTGCCGTTCAACGGGGTGGCCGATGCGCCGTTCGAGGTCCTGCCGGTGCGGCGGATCCCGGGCTGGCACGAGGTAGCGCTGTGGTTCCCGGAGGAGCGGACGCTCGTGTGCGCGGACGTGTTCGCGGCGGCGCCCGGGTACACGGCGCGGCGCGAGCGCGTGGGTGTCCATCCGATGATGCGGGCGCTGCCGCCGAGGAAGTTCGCGGAGCTCGATGTGCAGCGGCTGCTCATGGGCCATGGGCACGGCATCGACGGCCCGGGGGCGTCGGTCGCGATCGCCGACGCGCTCCGTACGGCGCGGCGGAACCTGCCGTTTCTGCTGGTCGACGGCATCAAGCATGCGGTCGGGCGCTGACCCCGCGCGACGCTTGCTACTCTGCTTGATCTCCCAGGGCGATTAGCTCAGCTGGGAGAGCGCCTGCTCGACAAGCAGGAGGTCACTGGTTCGAGCCCAGTATCGCCCACCTTGCGAAGGCCCCGGAACTCCGGGGCCTTCGGCGTTTCCGGGGACAGATCGGCGTACAGTTCGCAGCATGCTCCTTCGCGCCTGCCTCGCTGTGATCGCGCTGCTCGTCAGCGCCGCATTCCCCGCCTTCGCGAGCGCCGCGACGAAACTCCAGGGCACCGTCACGTGGACCACCACGATGACCCAGAGCACCAGCTCCGAGTCGGAGTCCCTGGAGTCCAAGGAGACCCGCACGGTCACGATGAAGGTGCGGATGACCAAGCGCGCGGGCGCGTTCGGGTGGCAGCCCGAGGACAACGGCAGCTCGTACACCGGCAAGTACACGCTGAACTCCACGCGCATCGAGCGCGACAGCAGCGGCGCCCCGTCGTGCACGACGACACAGACGGCCACCGGCGGTGCCAGCGGGAAGCTGCCGAAGAAGCCGCGCAGCACCACGCCGCCGGCGCTGTTCGCGACGGTCCTGCCGAGCACGGCGTCGCTCGGGTCCCAGACGAAGGCGATCGCGCTGCGGCCGATCCTCCGGCACAAGGGTGAGGCGACGGTGATCACGACCGGCTCGGGGCTCAGCCCGTGCCAGAGCGGTCAGGACGTCGACCCGATCGACGGCAGCCTCGCGCCGACCAATGACGCCCGGCAGATCTGTTACCCGGCCGGGACGAGCAAGCGGACGACGACGCCGCAGGCCGGCACGGTCATGGGGGCGTGGAAGAAGGGTTCCCGGGCGTTCTCGTTCAGCTGCAGCAAGACCTTCAGCGAACCGGAGGGCCGGAAGGTCGCCGTGAAGGTCACGGGTTCGCTGAAGGCCCGGTAGGCGATGGCGCAGTCGTCGGCGTGACCGCCGTCTTCATGGTCATCCGGTTCGCGGCGTTCGTCCTGTTCTTCCCGATCGCGGCGGCGGCCGGCGCCGCCTTGGTCGGCGGCCGCGTCGGCATCGGCCTTGGACTGGGCGCACTGGCCGCCGTGGTCCTGACCGTCGAGTACTGGGCGGCACGCCTGACCGACGTCTTCGCCGAGCGTGACCGGCGCGGTTGATCGGCATGATGACGGGCATGGCGACCACATCGTCCAAGCGTCGCTGGAGCGATCTCACGACGCCACAACGGGCAGCCATCCTGACTGCCGGCTTCATCCAGTTCACCCTCCAGGCGATCGCGCTGCGCGACCTTCGGCGCCGACCCGCCAAGCGCGTTCGCGGCCCCAAGCGTGCCTGGGCCGCGGCGTCGTTCGTGAACTTCGTGGGCCCGATCGCCTACCTGGCCTGGGGGCGGCGCCGCTAGATCGCTACGCGCAGAAGCGCTCAGCGGCTCCGCGTGGACGGTGCGAGGCGCGGGTCCGTAGTACCCGCGCAAAGGCTGCGGAACGCTCCGCTTGTCACCGCGCGGACCCCGGAGCAGGCTCGGTAGCACCATGGCTCCACCCGGCCGCACCGAGCAGCGCATCTTCGCCGCGTCCGCGGGGCTGATCGCGCTCTACGTGCTCGACGACGGCATCGTCCACCGCGAGCCCGGAACCAGCATCGCGGACCACGCCGTCAGCATGCTGGTGACGCTGGTCCTGCTCGGTGCGAGCGTGCTGATCCACCGCCGCGTCCGGCCCGGCGCCGGCGCCGCCCTGGCGCTGACGTGGGGCGTCCTCGCGCTCGTCGCCGGGATCAGCGACGGCGTGCGGCACATCGCCGTCGGCGGGCTGGCGGGCGACGACGTCATCGCGGTGCTGGCCGCGGCAGCCGGGGCGGTACTGGTCGGCCTCGGCGTCGTGACACTCATCCGCAGTCGCAAGCGAGAGGGGCCGCTTGCGCGGCGCGTGCTGCGCCGGACGTTCCTTGCGCTCGGCGCAATGTTCGTCGCCTTTTTCGTCGTCATGCCGATCGCCTTCGCCATCGTCGGGACCCACAAGGCGCGCGAGCCGCTCGCCGCCGACCTCGACCTCGGCCGTCCCCACCAGGACGTCACGCTGACCACCAGCGACGGCCTGCGCCTCGCCGGCTCCTACGTCCCATCGCGCAACGGCGCGGCCGTGCTCGTCTTCCCGGGCCGCACCGGACCGGTCGACCACGCCCGGCTGCTAGTGCGCCACGGCTACGGCGTCCTCGTGATCGACCGCCGCGGCGAGGGGGAGAGCGACGGCGATTACAGCGCACGCGGGTGGGGTGGCGTTCCCGACGTCGCAGCCGCGCTCGCCTACCTGCGTGCCCGCCCGGACGTCGACCCGAACCGCATCGGCGGGCTCGGGCTGTCGGTCGGCGGCGAGCTCCTGCTCGAGACCGCCGCGCGCGACCGGACCCTGCGCGCTGTGGTCTCCGAGGGCGCCGGCCAGCGCTCGCTGCGCGAGCAGCTGCACGCGCCCGACGCGCCCAGCGGCCTGCGGTGGCTCTCGCCGACCACGATGGAGACGGTCGCCAACGTCGTGCTGCACGGACAGGCGCCGCCCGACGATCTCGCCAGCATCGTCGGCGACATCTCGCCGCGCGCCGTCCTGCTCATTCGCGCCGAGGACGGGAACGCCGACGAGGAGCTCAACACCGTCTACGTCAAGAGGGCAGGGGAGCCCAAGGCGCTCTGGACCCTCGAGCGCGGTGGTCACACCGGGGCGCTGGACGCTGATCCCGAGGCCTACGAACGCCGGGTGCTCGGCTTCCTCGACCAACAGCTCCAGGCGTGACTACCACTTCACAACCAAACAGTGGTAGAGTGTGGGGCATGTCCACGACTGCCCTTCCCGCGCAGCGTCGTTCCTGGCCGTTGGAGCGTGTGCTCTTCGCGCTCGCCGGCACCATGACGCTCCTCAGCGCGCTCCTCGCCGCCACGGTCTCCCCGTGGTTCCTGCTGCTCACGGCGTTCGTCGGCGTGAACCAGTGGGCCTTTGTCCTCTTCGGCGCCTGCCCGGCGTCGCTCGTCCTCTCGCGGTTCGGCTTC
>SYBY01000006.1 GCA_005788585.1 Actinomycetota bacterium
CACGTCGCGGTGCCCGAGCGCCACGCGCAGGAACTCCAGCAGCGAGACGCGCCGCTCGAGCATGGTCATCAGCTCGTTGATCTGCGTGACGTCCTGCACCCGGTGCTCGGACAGCAGCCGCGCGGCGCCGTCGACGTACAGCGTGTCCTCGGACGTCTCGGCCAGCTCGGTGAACGCGGGCGACAGCGACGCGAGGAACGCCTGCTCGCGGTGGTCGAGCGACGGGTCACTCAGCCGCGACCGCAGCGCCCGGGCGCCGAGGCCGAGCCCGACGAGCTGCTCGTTGAGGTACTCCCCCGCCCAGCTGACCAGCCCGGGGTCGACCGGCGTCTCGTACGTGAAGACGCGCTTGGTCACTCCGCCGGTCGACGTGATGACGACCACCATGAGGACCTGCGGCTGCAGGCTCAGGACCTCGACGTGGCGGACGGTCGACGTGTCGATCGGCGGCGCGCTGACGATGGCGAGCAGATCGGTGACCTGCGACAGGGTCTCCGACGCGGTCTGCATCGCCTCGTCGATCTGCAGCCGCACCAGCGACAGCTCGACGCTGTGCTGATGCGCGGCCGGCTCGGGCAGCAGCCGGTCGACGAAGTACCGGTACCCGGCGTCGGTCGGCACCCGACCAGCCGAGGTGTGCGGATGGGCGAGCAGCCCGTGCTCCTCGAGCTGCGCGAGGTCGTTGCGGATCGTCGACGCGCGCACCCCGAGGTCCTCATCCTGCGCGAGCGCCTTCGAGCCGACCGGTTGCCCGGTCTGCTGGTAGGTGAGGATCACCTTGCGGAGAACCTGCTCCTGGCGCGGGGTCAGCACGCCCCGGATTGTAGGCTGGCGCCCCGATGCGGCACCAGATCGACGCCCACCAGGTCCACTGGCGCCGGGCGGGAGACGAACTGCTCGTCCTGCACCTCCCGAGCTCCCGCTATCTCCAGCTCAATGCCACCGCCGGGGTGTTGTGGGATGCGGTCGTCGAAGGGGCGACGACCGAAGAGCTCGAAGCCCTCCTGCGCACCACCTACGAGATCGACGAGGCTCAGGCGAGCGCGGACGTGGACGCATTCCTGCGCTCCCTGCGCGACGGCGGGCTCCTGGCCACCTCGTCGTGACGCGCGGCAAGCACGACGTCGGCTGGCTGCACGAGCGGTGGGATTCGCGGCACAACGCGTCGGGCCTGACGTGGCTCGAGCTGCTCACCGGCTGGACGACGGGCATCGACCTCCGCGCGCCGGACATCGACCTCGTCGACCCGCTGGCCGACCCGGTCGCGGCACTCGACGCCGCGCTCCTACGCTGTCTGAAGCGCCCGCCGGTCTACGTCGCGTTCTCGGGCGGCCGGGACTCGTCGGTCCTGCTGGCAGTCGCCACACGCGCCGCCCGACGTGAGGGTTTGCCTGACCCCGTCCCGCTGACGCAGCGCTTCTCCACAGTGCCGGAGACCGACGAGACGGCGTGGCAGGAGCTCGTGGTCCGCCATCTCGCTCTGAAGGAGTGGGAGCTGTTCGAGAGCGGCGCCGAGCTCGACCTCGTCGGCCCGATCGCGACCGAGGTTCTGCGCACCCACGGCCTGCGCTACCCGCCCGCGTCGCACGCGCACATCCCGATGTACGAGCGTGCGGCGGGCGGCACCCTCGTCATGGGTGACGGCGGGGACCAGGTCTTCGCCGGTTGGCGGCGCTCACGCGTGGGAGATGTCCTCGTACGCCGGCAGCGCCCTCGCGCGCGCGACCTCGTCACGCTCGCAAACGCCGCCGCTCCCGTCGCCCTGCGCGCCGTGGCGGAGACACGCCGTAGCCCGACCCCCGCCCCGTGGCTCGCCCCGTGGGTGCGCGCGGAGTGGGCACGCCATCAGGGCACCGCGCGCGCCCACGAACCGGCAACGTGGCCCGCGTTCCTGCGCTGGACCCGCCGCGAGCGCCCCGCAGTCCTCATGCTGGAGACCTGGGAGCTACTGGCTGCCGAGCGCAACACTGCGCACGCCACCCCGTTCTGGGATCCCGTCTTCCTCCGGTCGCTCGGTACGTGGGGCGGACGGTTCGGCCGCGGATCGCGGACCCAGCTCATGCGGGCACTGTTCGGAGACCTGCTTCCGGACGAGATCCTGGCCCGCCGCTCGAAGGCACGGTTCTCCCGCGCCTATTTCGGAGAGCCGACCCGGCGCTTCGCGGAGAACTGGGACGGTGTGCTCCCGGGAACACAGGTAGTGGATCGCGACGCCCTCAGAGCACACTGGTTTTCCGAGCTTCCGTGGACCACGTCGGCGACGTTGCTACAGGCCGCATGGCTCGAACAACACACCAATAACTAGACCGCTTTCGATCGGTGGAATCGACCCGATGTTGGTGGTACGTTCGCTTGAGCATTTCGAGTCACTCAGGGGTTGAGGGAGCGCACGTGAGCACGAAGCCTGAATACACACCGCCCGTCGTCAAGGTCATCGGCGAGGTCTCGAAGGTCACCCAGTCCAAGCCGGGCATCTACTTCGACAGCCCCGGCGCCGAGCAGGGCGAGACGCGTGTCCCGCCCCCGGGCACGCCGGGTACCTCCTGACACGACGGTGCCAGCCGACGTGCCGGGCTCGCCCACCGAGGGGCCCGGGCGTCACATCGTGTCCCGTGAGATCGGGGACACCACCGTGTTGCTCAACCTCGCCACGGGCACGTATCTCGCGGTCTCGGGCTCCGGAGGCGAGCTGTGGCGGCTGTACGCGACGCAGGGCTACGACGGGGCGGTTGACGCTGCCAGTAGCCGCTTCGGCGTCCCGGCCGCGCAGATCCGCACGGACCTCGATCGCCTCCTGCACGAGGTCACGACGTTGCGCGCACGCAGCGATCTGCAGCGCGTCCACCGCCCTCCGCTGCCTTGGCGACGCGCGCTGATCGCCGACCGCCGTGACGTCTGCGCCGTCGCGCGTACCGCCGCGCTCGCGACCATCGTCGAAGTCGGCTTGCGTGTCCTCCCGCTCCCTCGCCTCGCCGCGGCGCTCGGCGTGCGTCTTGCGGCGGAGCCCGAACCCGCACGGGCCACCCCGTCGTCCACCGTCGCGGACCTGACGGCCCGTGAGCAGAGTGACCTCCTGGCCACCGAGCGGGTCTTCCGGTACTGGCCATTTGACGATACGTGCCTGCGCCGCGCGCTCGTCATCGGCCGCCAGTTGCGCGCTCGCGGCGCCGTGCTGCATCTCGGCGTCGCCGACAGCGACGCGGTGGAAGCAGGCGGCCGCGCGCACGAAGGAACGATCGTCGCCCACGCCTGGGTCGAGGCAGGCGACGTGACCCTGTTGTCGCTCCCCGGCTACCACCGTCTCGTCACCGCGGCGCATGACTGAGCCCGTACCGTGCTTCAACGCCCACGGTCTGCACATCAGCGGCCTGCTTCCGTTGTCGGCCCCAACGTCGGTCGGGCCGCCCGACCTGAGCGTCACCCTGGGCTCGTACCGGGAGATCCCATGGCAGCGGCCGGCGCCGGAGGTCATCGCCGAGCTGATCGGCCCCGAAGGCTGGGCGCGCTACTCGTTCTGCGCGCGCGAGGGTGGGGGCGTCACCGCGCGGGTCTACAGCCTGGCGGACTTCGAGCTGAATGCCGACCGCAGCGAGGTCGTCGCGCACCCGGCGACCGATGTCGATAAGGAGATCGTCGCCATCCTCCTGGCGGGAACCGTCGCGGCGTTCGTGCTCATGGAGCGCGGGGCCTGCGTCCTGCACGCGAGTGCCGTCGAGCTCAGCCCGGGCCACGCCATCGCGTTTGCCGGGTTCTCTGCCCGCGGGAAGACCACGTCGGCCGCCTTGCTGTGCGCCTCCGGACGCGCGCTGGTGACCGACGATGTGCTCGTGGTCGACATGGACGACGGCGTCCCGCGCTGCGGGCCAGGAGGCACCGAGCTGCGACTGCGCCCCCAGCAGATCCATCTCGCCGACGCGTTCGGCGACCGTGCCATCAGGCGCGCGACGGCCGACGACCGCATCGCCGTCCGCCCGTCCGTCGAGCCCTGCCCGGCGCCGGAGCTCGCAGCGGTGGTGGTGCCGAACCCCACCCGCCGGAGCACGCGCGTCCGGGTGGAAAGGCTCGATGTCGCCACCGCGACGTCCGAACTCATCGCCGCACCGCGCATTGAGGGGTGGCGGCGCCCGGAGGACATCCGCCGCGTCTTCGATCAGTCGGTCGATCTCGCCGCACGGGTGCCCGTCCTGCGCGCAGAGATCCCGTGGGGTCCCCCATTCCCGCCCCGCATCGCCGATGCGCTGAGCACCGCCATCGAGGCAGAGCTGGCCGGCGCCACCGCGGGCTCGCGCCGATGACGCAGCCCGCACCGTCGTTCGACCGCCTGGCGTACCTGCAGTCCAGCGTCACGCAGCCACGCTCGTTCAAGCGCCTGCCCGAGCTCGCACATCGCGCGGTCATCCTCGCCCACCGCGCGAGCCCGCGTCTGTTCTGGCTGACGACGGTGCTGCAGCTGGCGACCGCAGCGATGCTGGGGTTACAGGTGCTCCTCGGCGGCTTGGCGATCGAAGCCGTGCTCGAGCAACAGGACGGCGGGAGCCTCGGTCCGGTCCTCGCACCCCTCATCGGTCTGGCGGCGGTGACGGCGATCAGTGGTCTGGCCGGTAGCGCCCAGGTCCAGCTGCAGCGACTTCTGGGCGAGGAGGTCCAGCTCCTCACGTGGACACGGATCCTCGACGTCACGACGAGCGTCCGATTGGAGACGTTCGAGAGCCCGGAGTTCTTCGACGCGCTGCAGCGCGTCCGGGCCAACGCGGTGCTGCGCCCCCTGACGATGTCCCAAGGACTCGTTCAGCTGTTCGGCGGCGCCGTGAGCGTGGCCGGGCTGATCGTCGCGCTGACAGTCATCCACCCCGCGCTGATCATCGTCTTCCTGCTGGGCGGCGTGCCGTTGTGGCTGCTGTCGCGCACGACCGGCCGGCTGGAGTTCCGCTTCCGCGCGGGCCAGACACCGCTGCTGCGCTTGCGGGCGTACCTCACCGAGCTGTTGTCGGGACGCAATGAGGCCAAGGAGGTTCGTGCGTTCAATCTGGGCCCGGTCCTGTACGACCGCTGGCGCAGCAACTACGACGAGTACCTCGACGACTACCGCCGCCATGTCCGCCGCCGCCTCGGGCTCGCCACCGTCGGAGCCGCGGTGACCACGGTGGTCATGAGCGTCTCGGTCGGCCTGCTGGTGTGGTTCGTCGTAGACGGCACAGTGGCGCTGGCGAGCGCCGGTGCGGCACTGATCGCAATCCGCCTGCTCGCCGGGCGGCTGCAGCAGACGTTCAACGGTGTGACCGACCTGTTCGAGTCCGCGCTGTTCCTCAACGACTTCGAGGAGTTCACCGACCGCGCACCCGCACCCGAACAACACGATCCGACCGCACCGGTGGTGGCGCCGTTCGACGAGTTGCAGGTCGAGCATGTCTCGTTCCGGTACCCGGGTACCGACCGCATCGCGCTGCGCGACGTGTCGTTGACCCTGCGCGCGGGTGAAGTGGTGGCGCTCGTCGGTGAGAACGGGTCGGGCAAGACGACGCTGGCCAAGCTCCTGGGCCACGTCTTCACCCCGACCGAGGGTCGGATCCTGTGGGACGGCGTCGACGCGGAAACGCTTGACGCCGACCGCCTGCGCACGCATGTCGGCGTGATCTTTCAGGACTTCGTGCGCTTCCAGCTCTCGGCGCGAGACAACATCGGCTTCGGCCGCGCCGATCTCCTGGGTGACGACGACGCGATCGTGGAAGCCGCGCGGCGAGGCGGGGCGCACGACCTGCTGTCCGCCCTGCCCGAGGGGTACGACACCAACCTGGGCAAGGAGTACCTGGGTGGTCAGGACCTGTCACTGGGTCAGTGGCAGCGGATCGCGCTGTCACGGGCGTTCTTTCGCGACGCGAGCTTCTTGGTGCTCGACGAGCCGACAGCGTCACTGGACGCTCGTTCCGAGCACGAGCTGTTCGAGCATGTCCGGCGGCTGGCGGACGATCGCTGCCTGCTGCTGATCTCTCACCGGTTCTCGACCGTGAAAGAGGCGGACCGCATCTACGTCCTGCACGAGGGCGAGCTCATCGAGGAGGGCTCGCACGACGAGCTCGTGGCCCAGGGCGGCCACTACGCAGAGATGTTCGACCTGCAGGCGCGCGCGTACCGCTGATCGAATGGGCCGGCTGCGGATGAGCGACGAGGAGCGTCTGCTGCGCTGCCTCATCGGCGTGGCACCGCGGCGCGCGCGCGAAGAGCCGCTCGTGCGTGAGCTGTTCGCGCGCTCCGACCCAGCGCTCCTGCGCGAGACGTTCGAGCGCGACCGGCTGGTCCCGCTCGCTGGGGGACGGCTTGTGGCGATCGTCGGGGACATGGCCCCGGAATGGCTGCGCACCTGGGTCGACCAGCACACCGCTGCGGCACAGGCATGGGGCGAGCGCCATGAGCTGATCGAGCTTCTGGTGCTCGGAGCGCTCAAGCGCGCGGGCGTCGCCGCCATGCCGCTGAAGGGCAGCCGCGTGGCGCGCGACGTTCACGGCTCGCTTGCGCTGCGCAGTGCCGGGGATATCGACGTGCTCGTCGCCGAGGAGGACCTCGCGCGAGGCGTGTCCGCGCTCGTCGCCGAAGGGTGGTCTCCCCCCGGCGACCCGGTGGGCAAGGACGGCCTCCCGATGATCCACTTCGCACTGGACCACAAGGGTGGCCTCCCGCCGGTGGAGCTGCATTGGCGCGTGCACTTCCATGAGCGCACGTGGGCGCGAGGCGTGCTGGAACGGTCGGACACCGGACCGGGCGAGCGCGAGCCCTCAGCCGGCGACCTCCTCGCCCTTCTGCTCCTGCTGTACGCCCGGGAGGGGTGCAACAACCTGCGGCTGGCCGCCGACGTGGCCGGCTGGTGGGACCGTTTCGGTGATGCGCCGATGGCCGGCGCGCTGGCGTCCGTCGACGCCGTGCCCTCACTACGGCCAGCGTTCGTCACCGCAGCGGTCGCGGCCGAGCGTGCCGTCGGACTGCCCAGTGCACGGGTGCTGGGCCTGCATGTTCGCTCCCCAGGGTGTTCGCGCCTGGGCGTGCAGTTCGCGACGCTGCCGCTGGCGGCAACCGACGAGCAACGGAAGGCCGAGCGACGACTGGCGGACCACTTGCTGGCACCGGCATCTGAGCTCGTACCCTCGCTGCGCCGCCAGGCGATCCCCTCCCCCGCCGTTGCGGTCTACCTTCGCCCGCACCTCGCCGACGATCGAAGGCGGCTGGCGGCGGACGTGCTCGTCAGCGCGCTGATGGTTCCCACGCGGGCGGTCATCGCTGGGCTCCGACTGCGCGGCTCGGCCGTGGGGACGCAGCTCGAGGTCGGACTCGACCGCCGGCGCGCGGAACTACGCGGCGGCGCGTTCGGTGGCCGGTCGGGCCCAAGCGACTGACGTCACCGCTGACGACTCTGCGTGCTGGGGGCGTCCGCGCCGTCGGCGACGTCGCCTCCATCGGCCCGCGAGAATCGCCCCGTCGGCCGAAGCACGGGCTCGGATCGCACCACGTGCGGGATGGGAGCGTGCACCGGGGCTTTGCCCCGGCGCACGAGGACCGGCCCGTACCGCCCGCCGGCGATGCGCAGCACGAACGCCCCCCTCGCGGCGGAATACCGAAAGGCCGGCCGCAACAGGCGCAGGGCCAAGGGGCCGACAGCACGTCTACGACGAGGCTGGTCACGCATGGTCTTCGTCCACCTGATTGGCAGTAGGGGCGGAAGGCTGGTCTCTGCGCGCTGGACGGTGTCCGTCAGCACGCGGTCGCGTCCATCATGCCCTAGTCGCGCGCGGACGTGGGGCCAATCTGGCAGCGCGTCGAGGGACCAGCGGTCCAGACGCCCCGGTGACCCGGACCACGGGTCGACTGGAGCTACGGCGCGTTCGTGCCCTCCCGGCCGTACCCGTCCTGCAGCCTGACCACGTCCTCGAGGTGCGGGGTCGACACCTCGAGCACGTCCGCATCCTCGATGGCTTCGATCGTGTGCACCTCGCCGGGCCGGTTGCGCCATGTCTCGCCCGGCCCCATCTCGGTCGCCTCGAGGTTGTCGAGCGTGGTGCCCTTGTGCAGGTACACCTGCCCCTTCAAGACGTAGCTCGTTTCGTCTTTGATCTCGTGGTACTGCACCGACAGCTTATGGCCGGCATTGACGTGCAGGATCTTGCCGACGTACTGGTCGGTCCACGCCCACCAGATCTCGTACCCCCAGGGCTTCTTGACGTGGACCGGGAGCTGATCGGGACGGATGTCCACGGCTCAACTCAGAGCGATATCGGCTTCCGCATTGCGCACGATCTGGCTGCCGTTCTGCTCGGCGGCCGTTTCGACCCGTGCCACACCGTCAGTCACCTCAACGACCTTGGAGGTCACGACGATCTCCTGTTCCGGCAGGCCCATGCCGCGGAACTGGACCTTCAGCCGCTTCAGTGACTCGGGTCCGCCACCTGCATCGGTTTGCGCGCGCGCGACCTGAGCCATCGTGTAGAGGCCGTGGAGGATCTTGCCGGGCAGGCCGACGCTCTTGGCGAACTCCTCATCGATGTGAATCGGGTTGAAGTCCCCCGACGCGCCCGCGTACCGCACGGTGAGAAACCGGTCGGGCGTGACGCGCAGCTCGGGGAGCTCCTGCCCCTCGGTGAACTCGGCCATTGCTCAGACCCCCCTCACGATGTTGGTCCACTCGCCGACGCAGACGGTCTCGCCGCGCTGGTTCGTGGAGGTCGTCTCGAAGACGTAGAAGCCCATCCCGCCACGCTCGGAGATGTCCTTCACGGTCGAGGTGGTGGTGATCTCGTCACCACCGACGACCGGAGCGCTCCAGGTGAACTCCTGGCCGCCGTGGACCATCATCGCGAAGTTGATGCCCACCTCTGGGTCGAACAGCCCGGGGATGACGGCCGGCGACTTGTAGACGACGGCGAACATGGGCGGGGCGACGACGTCGGCGTAGCCGGCTGCCTTCGCGGCCGCGGCATCGAGGTGGATCGGGTTGGTCTCCCCGACCGCGGCGGCGTATTCCTTGATCTTCTCCCGGCCGACGGCGTAGGTCGTCGGCGGGTAGCTCTTGCCGATGGCAGATGTGGTGACGGGCATGGGGCTCGGACAGTACCGAGCATGCGCGACGCTGTGACGGCGAGCACACCAGTTTCCCCGCGGACGGGTACTCTGCCGCGCTCGTGCGCGTAAGTGAAACCGACCTGCCCGGCGTCCTGGTTCTGGAGCCTGCCGTCCACGGCGACCATCGAGGGTTCTTCCTCGAGAGCTACCGCGATGACGTCGCACGCTCGGCAGGGATGGAGACCGCCTGGGTCCAGGACAACCACAGCCGATCCAGGCGGGGCATCGTCCGCGGCATGCACTTCGCGCTCGGCGCCGGCCAGACGAAGCTCGTCCGCTGTGTCCGTGGCGCGATCCTCGACGTCGTCGTCGACATCCGGCGCGGATCACCGACCTACGGACAGTGGCGCAGCTTCGAACTCGACGATGCCACCCACCGCCAGCTCTACATCCCGATCGGCTTCGCGCACGGCTTCTGCGTGCTCTCCGATGTCGCCGATGTCGCGTACAAGTGCTCCAACTACTACGACCCGGCGGTGGAGCGGGGCTTCCGGTTCGACGACCCGGAGGTCGCCATCACCTGGCCGGACCTCACCCTGGACGTCTCCGAGCGAGATCGCACCGCTCCGCTCCTGAGCGACATCGCAGACGGTCTCCCCTTCGAATTCGCGAGCGCCCACGATGTCTGACCTGAAGGGTTTGATTCTCTCCGGTGGGAAGGGCACGCGGCTGCGGCCGATCACGCACACCAGCGCGAAGCAGTTGGTGCCGGTGGCGAACAAGCCGGTGTTGTTCTTCGGGATCGAGGCGATGGCCGATGCGGGGATCACCGAGGTGGGGATCATCATCGCGCCGGAGACCGGCGGTGAGATCCGTGAGGCGTGCGGTGACGGGTCGCAGTTCGGGGTGGCGATTACGTACATCGAGCAGGACGAACCGTTGGGGTTGGCGCATGCGGTGCTGACCGCCGAGCCGTTCCTCGGTGACTCGCCGTTTGTGATGTATCTGGGGGACAACCTGCTGCAGGGCGGCATCCGCGACCTCGTCACCGCGTTCGAGGAAGGGTCACCGGACGCGTTGATCTTGTTGACCGAGGTCGATGACCCGCAGAGCTTCGGGATCGCGGCGCTCGACGACGCCGGCCAGGTGGTCAAGCTCGTCGAGAAGCCCAAGGACCCCCCGTCGAACCTCGCGCTCGTCGGCGTGTACCTGTTCACCCCGCTCATCCACGAGGCCGCGCGCGCGATCACGCCGTCGGCGCGCGGGGAGCTGGAGATCACCGACGCGATCCAGTGGCTGGTCGACACCGGCCGCCGCGTCGACCCGCACGTCGTCGTCGGGTGGTGGAAGGACACCGGCCGCCTGGCCGACATGCTCGAAGCCAACCGCCTCATCCTCGACGTCATCGAACCGCGGATCGAGGGCGAGTTGATCGACAGCACCGTCGAAGGACGCGTCATCGTCGAACCCGGCGCGGTGTTGACCAACAGCACCGTCCGCGGCCCCGCCGTTATCGGAGCGGGTGCGGAGATCACTGACGCCTACGTTGGTCCCTACAGCGCAATCGGCAAGGGAGTCATCGTTCGGTCCGCAGAGATCGAGCACAGCATCCTGCTGACCGGCAGCAAGGTCCTCGATCTCGACGGCCGTATGGAATCCAGCCTTCTCGGCCGCAACGTGACGATTTCTCGCGGCCCCAGCCAGCCGCGCGCGTACCGGTTCATGATCGGCGACAACTCCGACATCGGCATCCTGTGACACCGCTCAGGCTGCGCCCTCGGATGCCACTGCAAGAACTCGCTGGCGCTCCTGCTTCCGGGCGTGGTGATCGCTCGTGAAGCTGCTTGTGACCGGTGCGGCGGGGATGCTCGGACAGCGCGTGGTCGCTGACGCGACCGCCCGCGGGTGGGACGTGGTCGGGATCGATCTGCCCGACGCCGATCTGACCGATGAGCACGCGGCGAGGGAGGTCATCGCCCGTCATGCCCCG
>SYBY01000411.1 GCA_005788585.1 Actinomycetota bacterium
CGTCATGGGGGAGACGAGGACGAGCTTGATCTTCTCGTCCGGCCCGCTGACGAAGACGTTGCGCAGCGTCGCGTTCTGCGCGGGCGTGCGCTCGGTCGGGTCGCCCTCGACGTCGGCCGGGAGCATGCCGTACGCCTTGGCGACGGCGAAGTCCGTGTCGGCGATGAGCGGGAACGTGGGCGCCGCGCCCTGCGTCTCCTCGATGTCGGCGAACCACTTCTCGTGGTTCTCGATCGGGTCGACCGAGATCGCGATCGGCTTGACGCCGCGCTTCTCGAAGTCGCCGTTGATGAGCGCCATGTAGCCGAGCTCGGTGGTGCAGCCCGGGGGGAAGTCGCGCGGGTGCGAGACGAGGACGGCCCAGCTGTCGCCGATCCAGTCGTGGAACCTGATGCGGCCCTGGGTGGTCTCGGCCTCGAAGTCGGGCGCGGTGTCGCCGATGGTCAGTGCCATGGGGTGGTCTCCTTTGCGACGCGTAAATCAGAAGAAAGCTGATCTGCTTTACCACCATAGTGCCGGGCAGGGAGGTCGCGCCGTAGGATCGCCACCGTGCCCGACACCCTGGACGCGCTCGCCATCTCCGCTGCCGCCGCGCGGCTCGCGCCGATGGTCCGCCGCACGCCGCTGGAGCGCAGCGAGCGGCTGTCCGAGCGCCTGGGCAGCGAGGTGCTCCTCAAGCGCGAGGACCTCCAGCTCTGCCGTTCGTACAAGGTGCGCGGCGCGCACAACCTCATCGCGTCGCTGACCGCCGAGGAACGGGCCCGCGGTGTCGTGTGTGCCAGCGCCGGCAACCACGGCCAGGGCGTCGCGTGGAGCTGCCGGACGCTGGGCATCCACGGCCGGGTGTTCCTGCCGACGAACACGCCGCGCCAGAAGCGGCTGCGGATCGCGGCGCTCGGCGGCGAGTGGATCGAGCTCGTCATCGCCGGCGGGACGTACGACGAGGCCAGCGCCGCCGCACACGCCGCCAGCGCGGAGACCGGGGCGGTGTACGTCCATCCCTTCGACGACGCGCGCACGATCGCGGGGCAGGGGACCGTCGGCAGCGAGCTCGCCGAGCAGGCGGCCGACCTGGGGACGGTGATCGTCCCGGTCGGCGGCGGCGGGCTGATCGCGGGCATCGCGCTCTGGCTGCGCGCGCACGCGCCGGACGTGCGGATCATCGGGGCGGAGCCCGCCGGCGCGCCGAGCATGCGCGCGGCCCTCGACGCAGGCGCGCCGGTGGCGCTCGAGCACGTCGACACGTTCGTCGACGGCGCCGCCGTCGGTCGCGTCGGCGATCTCACGTTCCCGCTCGTGCGCGACCTCGTCGACGACGTCGTCGCCGTCCCCGAGGGCGCCATCTGCACCGAGATGCTCGAGCTCTACCAGGACGAGGGCGTGATCGCCGAGCCCGCCGGCGCGCTCGCGAGCGCGACGCTGCGCTCGCACGCCGCGCGGGTCGACGGCGTCGTCGCCTGCATCGTCTCCGGTGGCAACAACGACGTCAGCCGCTACGCCGAGGTCGTCGAGCGCTCGCTGCTGCACGAGGGGCTGCGCCACTACTTCCTCGTCTCCTTCCCGCAGGAGCCGGGCGCGCTGCGCGGGTTCCTCGACGACGTCCTGGGCGCGGGCGAGGACATCGTCGTCTTCGAGTACGTCAAGAAGAACAACCGGGAGACCGGCCCGGCGCTCGTCGGTCTCGACCTCGAGGCGCCCGCGGACCTCGAGCCGCTACTCGACCGCATGGCCGCCAGTCGCCTGGAGATCGAGCGCATCCCGCCCGGTTCACCGCTCTTCTCGTTCCTGCTGTAGTTCGCCCGTGCTGTACGAACCTCCCGACGACGCGCTGCTGAGCCCTGCCGAGGTCGCCGCGTGGCTGCACGTCGACGAGCACTGGGTCGCCCGTGCGTGCGCGGAGGACGAGCTGCCGGTCATGGGCTTCACGAGCGACGGGCACCCGGTGGTCTCCGCGCTCGAGGTCCGCGCCTGGCTGCGCCGGCCCGACCCGCGGGCCGACGAGACCTGACTCGCTAGGTTCGGGGCCATGTCCACATCCGAGAAGCCCCAGGTCGACATCCCCGCCGGTGAGGCGCCGCCCACCGAGCTGCAGATCGACGACCTCGTCGTCGGCGACGGCGCGCAGGCGACGTCCGGCAACGACGTCGAGGTCCACTACGTCGGCGTGTCCTGGAAGACGGGGCAGCAGTTCGACGCCTCGTGGGACCGCGGCAGCACCTTCAGCTTCCCGCTCGGTGGCCGCCGGGTCATCCAGGGCTGGGACCTCGGCGTCGAGGGCATGAAGGTCGGCGGCCGCCGCCGGCTGACCATCCCGCCGGAGCTCGCCTACGGCGACCGCGGTGCCGGTGGCGCGATCGGCCCGGGCGAGACGCTCGTCTTCGTGGTCGATCTCATCGGCGTGCGGTAGACGCTGGACAACTTCCTACCGGGCGGTAACGTTGCGGGCATGGCCACCGTCGCCCTGCCCGCAACCGCGCTCGTCGGCGAGGCCCCGCCCTCGCCGGCCGGGCCCGCCGAGCCCCACGACCAGATCCGCCGCCCGCCCGCTGTGGCGTTGCCGCGCTACGCGCAGCTGCTGCAGTTCAACCAGCGCCAGATCGAGTTCGTCTTCCGCAACCGGCGGAGGCTGGGCGAGGTCTTCACGATGCGCAGCATCCTGGACGAGCCGTTCACGGTCACCA
>SYBY01000412.1 GCA_005788585.1 Actinomycetota bacterium
CGACATCTCCAGCACGCCGCCGATGGACTGGCCGTAGGCGTTGCCGGGGGTGCCGGCGACCTCGCCGCCCGCCTGCGGGGTGCTCATCCAGCGGTTGCTGGTGACGCGCTGCAGGCCGGCCTCGTTGCCGAACTTCGCCACGGACAGGTAGCCCGCGACAGCGCGGCCGTCGGCACCGATGGGCGGCAGCGCAGCCGGGTGCGTGTAGCCGGCGGGCGGCACGAAGCTCACCGCGCCGTCCTGGCCGACCGCCACGTCGGTGGCGCCCGGGGGCAGGAAGATGTAGCAGTCGGCCACCGCGGTGCCGGCGTCGCCATCGTTGTCCGGCCCGACCTTGCCCATGACGTAGTAGCCGTCCTGGGTGATCATGTAGCCCTGATCGTTGCGCGTGAAGTTGCCCGCGCGCGTGTAGTTCATGTCGTTGACCGCGGTGGTGCCGGCCGTCGGCGTACCAGCCGTCGGCGTGCCCGCGCCGACGCGGAACCAGCCGTCGCCCTGGATGGCGACGTCGAGCGCCGAGCCCGTCGACTGGAACGCGCCCGAGCTGATCAGGTTGTCGATCGAGCCGAGCGTCACACCGAGGCCGACCTGGGCGGAGTTGTAGCCGCCGGATGCCGCGTTGGCGGCCGAGCCGGCGCGCTGGGTCTGCGAGAGCGCGTCGCGGAACGTCGCCCGGCTGGCCTTGAAGCCGACCGTGTTCACGTTCGCGAGGTCGTTCGCGGTGACGTCCAGCATGATCTGGTGGGTCTTCAGTCCGCTGATCGCGGAGTACATGCCACGCATCATGTGCGCATCAATCCTTCCTTGGTCCCGGCCTCCAAGAAGGTCCAGCCGGGCGCGTTTGCGTTTGAGACTTCCCTGCCTGCAGATCGCCGTCGCCGCTAAGCGATGACAGCACTGTCGATGTTCGTGAAGACGTGCTCGCGCAGATGCGAGCGGTCCATCGCGGTGATCACCGTGTTGTTCTTGACCGACACCACGAATGCCGTGTTGTCGACGAACACCACCGAGTCCCGCGAGCCCTTCTCGGCGGCCTTCGACACGCCGCCCTCGAGTCGCTGCATCGTCTGTGCATCGAGCTCGATCCCTCGCTTCTGCAGCCGCTGGATCGCATGGCCGCTGAACTGCAGCGACGAAGCCTCCTTGGCCAGGATGTCGCCGAACGCGGGACCCTGGGGTGCCGCGGTCGGCTTCTGTGGCGCCTGGGGGGCGGTGACCGGAGCCGGCCCACCAACCCCTGGCGGCACGAGTGCCGGGTTGAAGTTGGGTGCGCTCACACGACCTCCGTGATCTTGCCCGGGTCGATCTCGCCGACCCCGCCGACCGTGAGCTTCGGCTCACCGTCGACCCACGTGACCTTCTCGACCTTGCCGCTGACGTCGTCGCCGGCCTCGTTCTTGTAGGTCACGTCACGGCCGACGAGCGACACCGCCCAGTCCGTGCGCGCGGCCTTCGCCAGGCTCGTGGTCTGCGCCGTGAGGTTCGTCATGGCCTCCAGGCTCGAGAACTGGGCCAGCTGGGCGAGCTGCCCGGTCTGGTCCGTGGGGTTCATCGGGTCCTGGTACTTCATCTGGGCGGTGAGCAGCTTGAGGAACGAGTCCTTGTCGAGACTCGAGCTCGTCGCCTCGGAGTTCGTCTGCTTCTTCGTCAGATCGAGCGCCGCGTTGTTCACGGCGGAGACTGTGGACATCCGTGTCTCCTTCCTGTCCTAGGCCCGCACGTCGACGAGGGCACCCGGGATGAGCGGGCGCACCGTGACGGGAGCGTCGTCGTGGTCATGGTCGGTGACGGCGTCCATGCCGCCGCGGCGGGAGGTCCCACCGCTTGCGTCGCGCCCGTCGGAACGGGCGCCGGTCCGGGCCTCGTCACCGCGCGCCTGCGCGGAGAGGCCGATGTCGAGGCGCACGATCTCCACGCCCTGGTCCTCGAGGGACTGGCGCAGCTGATCGGCGGCGGCCTGCAGACCCTGGAGGGCCTCGGGCCGGTCGACGGTCATGGTGGCGGTCAGCCCGCCGCCCGCGACACTGCGCAGGCGGACCTGCACCGTGCCGAGCTCGGCCGGATGCAGCTCGAGGTTCGCCGTGGCCTGGCCACGGCCGACCGCCAGCTCGACGAGCGCCTGCATGCGGTGCACCTGCGGGGAAAGCAGGGGACCCGTGTTGGGCAGCGTCGTGACCGGGGTCGCCGCCGGCATGACCGGGGGCGGCGCGGCGTTCGCGTTGGCGTTCGCGGCCTCGGCGTTCGCCACCGCCTGCGTGGCTGCCGCGGCGGCCTGGCTCTGGCCCTGGTCGCCTCCGCTCTGGGCGCCGCGCTCGTGGCCGAACGCGTGGCCGTTGCCGCGACCCGGCGCGTCGGCCGGGCGGTTCGCGGCGTCGGGCTTCTCGCCCTTGCCCGCGGCCGGAGCGATCGGCTCCTCGACGGGCGCCTCGGCCTCGGCGGTGCCGGCGGCCGCAGTCGCCGCGGGCGCCGGGTTCGCAATCTCGGGCTCGGAGGTGACCGCGGGGGCGGCGATCTCCGAGCCGGCCGGTCCAGCCGTCGCACCCGCGCCCTCCAGCGCGGGCACGACGGCCTCCGGCTTCGGCGACGACCCAGCCGTGACGACGGGCGCCTCCACACCCGTCTGCGCGGCCGCGCCCTCCAGCGCGGCTGCGGTCTGCGACGCGGGGGCGTCGCCGGTGGTCGTCGACGTCGGGCCCTCGGGGACGAGCACCGGCTCGTCGGCCGTAGGGGAAACCTGGGGCGCGGCAGGGGTCTCGGTCGCGGGGTCGGCGACGGCGTCCGGCTGGGCCGGCGCGGTCTCCTCGCCCTGCGGGGCGTCCTGCTGAGTGACCGGCCCAGTCGGGGTCTCGGTCTGTGCTTCGCGGCCTTCCGCAGGTGCGGTCCGGGCCTGGGTTTCCGACGCGAGGAACAGGTCGAATCCTGTCCCCGGTGGGCCCCCGGGAGGTGCCCCTCCGGAGGCGGCGACCCGAGGTGGTGCGTGGGTCGCCTGGGTGATGGTGCGGGGAGTCACGCTCATGTGGTGGAGTAGGGCAGGCCGCCGGATGACGGACTACTCGTCGGGGTGGACATGGACGTCGTGGGCACGTCCGCGCCGATCGCCGCAGCGGCGACGGGCATGGTGGACGTGGCAGGCAGGCCGGCCGCCGGGGCCGCGGGGGGAGTCGCGCTCGCGCGGTACTCCTCCGCGTACGCCAGGACCTTCTTGACGTAGTTCTGGGTCTCGGCGTACGGCGGAATCCCGCCGAACTTCTGGACCGCGCCCGGGCCCGCGTTGTACGCGGCCAGCGCCTTGCGCTC
>SYBY01000413.1 GCA_005788585.1 Actinomycetota bacterium
CCGGGTCTCCTTGTGCGAGGTCTGACCCTTGCACCACTTGCAGTACTTCCGCAGCGTGATGCGATCAGGGTTGTTGCGCTTGGACTTATTCGTCTGGTAGTTGCGCCGCTTGCAGTCCTCACAGGCGAGGGTCACAGCGATGCGCACGTCTCCGCGGGCCATGTGGGCGAGCTCCGGGCGAGGATGGGGCAGAAAAACGACCTGCGCCGGGCAGGTCGGAACGACCATGGTAGCGCGGTCGGCCGGGCGCGGGAGCGCGGGCAGCCGGACCAGGCGGCGGCGGGTACGGTTGCGGTCGGTGTCCACGCCCCTGACCGACCTGCAGGCCGCCTTCATCACGGCCCTCCGAGGAGACGCCGGACCGCTCCCGCCCGGGCCGCAGACCATGCCGCGCGACGAGGTCACGGCGACGCACCGGCGCCGGATCATCGCGGGCATGGCGCACGCGCTGGCGACCAAGGGCCTGGCCCGCACCACCATCGCCGACGTCGTGCGAGAGGCGCAGGTCTCCAGGCGGACGTTCTACGAGCTCTTCGACGACAAGATCAGCTGCCTGCTGGCCACCTACGACGCCTGCTGGGAGCAGACGATGGCGTTCGTCGAGGCCGCCGTCGCACCCGCGGACGGGCGCACCTGGCAGGAGCGCGTCAACGCCGGGCTCTGCGCCTACCTCCAGCTCATGGGTGCGATGCCGGGGCTCGCGCGCGTCTTCATCCTGGAGATGCCGAGCTCGGGCCCGGAGGCGCAGAGTCACATCCGCGGCGTGCACCGCGAGTTCGCCGCCCTGCTCACGCGGCTGGCCGAGGAGCAGCGCGACACGCTCCCGGAGGGGGTGTCCCTCGACCCACTGGTCGCGATCGGCGTCGTCGGCGGCGTCAACGAGCTCGTCGTCCACGCTCTCGCCGCCGGCGAGAGCCCGGACACGCCGCTGCGCGAGCACACGGCCATGCGGCTCCTGCTCGGCGCGATGCAGCCCTACGAGGCCCTCACGGACGGCAGCTAGGCCCGCGCGCTGGCCTGCGGGTCGAGCCGCGTCATCTGCACGTTGGCGGTGAGCTCCGCGCCCGCCGCCCCCTGGTAGACGCCACGGATCGGCGGGACGTCCTGGTAGAAGCGCCCGTGGCCGATCTTCACGTGGGACTCGCCCGCGAGCCGGCGGTTCGTCGGGTCGGCGCCGACCCAGACCGGCTCGCCGCGCCCACCGGCACCGGGCATGAGCGCCTCGATCCACGCGTGCGTCTCGACCTCGACGGAGTCGCTGGCGCCGTCCTCCGAGGTCGACCACAGGTAGCCGCTGACGTAGCGCGCGGCGATGCCGTGGCGGCGCAGGAGGATGAGCGCGAGGTGGGCGAAGTCCTGGCACACGCCCGCGCCCCCGTCGAGCAGGTCGGTGACCGTCGAGCCGACGTACGTCACCCCCGCCTCGTAGCGGAACCGGTCGGGGATCAGCTCGGAGACCCAGCGCAGCGTCTTCAGCGGGCTGTTCGCGCGGGAGAGCGGGACGAGCTCCTCCAGCAGCGGATGGTCGGGCTCGTCGGGTGCCGGCAGCAGGAACTCCCCGGCCGCCTGCTCGTAGGCGACCGACGTCGTCCCCTCCCACGGGGCCTCGGGGGGCTCCACGGGCTCACCGGTGACGACCCGCGCGCGGACGTCGATCGTCAGGTGGTCGTGCGGGCGACTGATCCCAAACTCCAGGACGTCGGTGCCGAAGTAGTCCTCGTGGCGGCCGATGCGTGCCTCCGGGTCGACACGGACCTGGAAGTCGTCCAGCCGCTGGTTGCTCGTCGTCGCCGGACGCACGCGCAGCGCGTTGAGGTTGTCGGTGACCTCGTGGTCGTAGCGGTACTCGGTGAGGTAGCGGATGGCGAAGTGCATCAGGCGGCGGCCGGCGCGCCGGCGAAGTAGCGGTCGTGGACGTCGCGGTCGACCTTGCCCAGCTCGACCTGCACCGACTCGCAGATCTCAGCAAGGCGTCCGGCGGTCACCGTGTCCTCCTCCGCCCGGCGGCGGAACTCGAGGTCCGCGGTGAGGCGCAGCAACCGGAGCACCGGTTCGGCGTTGCGCGGATTGTCGTCGGCGCGGGTCAGCGACTGCTGGAGCAGGTCGACCGACGCGGCGACTGAGTCGGGGTAGGCGCGCTCGAAGAGCAGGAACCGCGCGACCGGCCCGGCGTTCGGCGGGCCGGGCACGGCGCGGCGGTAGGCCTGGAAGCCGCCGACGGCCTGCAGCAGGCTCAGCGCGTGCCCGTCGTCCCGTCCGCCGCCGCTGGCCGCCAGCGCGACACGCAGCATCCGCAGCATCATGTCGGCCGATTCCAGCCGCCCGCCCGCCTGGAGGAACGAGTAGGCCTCGTCGCGGAGCATCGTGCGCCGGGTCAGGCCCCAGAAGAGCGCCGAGCGCTCCTTGACGTACTGGTAGACCGAGTACGGCCCGACCCGCAGGCGCTCGGAGAGGTCCCCCTCGAGGAGCCCGAGGTTCGTGGTGTTGATCGACTCCCACATCTCCTGGGAGATGACGTCGCGCACCGTCCGCGCCCCCTCACGCGCGCGCCCGATGCACGCCACGACCGACGCGGGGTTGTCGGCGTCGAGGGTCAGGCTCCGCAGCACCTGGTCGCGGTGCGGCGACGGGCCGGCGTCGGTCTCGCCGCCCATGATCGCCAGCAGCGAACCCCAGCCGAGGGTCACCGCGGCGTCCTCGGAGCGGGCCTGGACGTCGGCCTGGAAGACCCCGTCGAGCATGCGCGCGGTGTGCTCGGCGCGCGAGAGGTTGCGGCCGAGCCAGAAGAGCTCGTGCGCGATCCGGGCGAGCATCGGCCTACGCCTCCGGCGGCGGGGTCGCGGCCTGCTGCTGTTGCTGCTGGGCCTGCCCCGTCCACTCGGCGTACCGCAGGCCGGGCAGGGCGGGCGGCAGCGTGGCCGCCTCGTCGGGACTGACCTGGTCGGCGTCGGGACTCGCGCCGTCGTCGAGCACCCAGGTGTCCTTGCTCCCGCCGCCCCGCGATGAGTTGACGATCATCTGCCCCTCCTGCATCGCGACCCGTGTCAGGCCGCCGGGGACGATCTTGATCTTCTCGCCGAAGACCGCGAAGGGCCGCAGATCGACGTGCCGGGGCGCGAGCGTCCCGTCGACGCCGGCGGTCGGCACCGTCGAGAGCTTGACGACCTCCTGCGCGATCCACTTCTCCGGGGAGCGGAGGATGACCTCGCGCAGGCCCTCGAGTTCGTCGGCCGGGGTCGACGGTCCGATGAAGACGCCCTTGCCGCCGGACTCGCCGGTCGGCTTGAACACCAGCCGGTCCATGCGCTCGAGCGCGTAGCGGCACTGCTCCGGGTCGCCGAGCAGGTACGTCTTGACGTTCTGGAGGATCGGCTCCTCCCCGAGGTAGAAGCGGATCATGTCCGGCACGTAGTGGTAGACGGCCTTGTCGTCGGCCACCCCGGTGCCCACGGCGTTGGCGAGCGCCACGGACCCCGCCCGGTACGCGCGCATGAGCCCCGGCACGCCGAGCAGCGAGTCCGGGCGGAACTCGAGCGGGTCGATGAAGTCGTCGTCGAGGCGGCGGTAGACCGCGTGCACGCGCTTCAGGCCGCTGGTCGTCCGCATGTACAGGACGTCGTCGCGGACGACGAGGTCGGAGGCCTCGACCAGCTCGACCCCCATCTGCCGGGCGAGGAACGAGTGCTCGAAGTACGCGCTGTTCATCGACCCCGGGGTCCAGACGACCACGGTCGCCTCACCCTCGGCCGCGGGGGCGACGGCGCGCAGCGCGGCGAGCAGCAGCTGCGGGTAGTGGTCGACGGGACGGACGCGGTAGCGGTTGAACAGCTGCGGGACCAGGCGCGTCATCGCCGTGCGGTTCTCGAGCACGTAGCTGATGCCCGACGGCGTGCGGACGTTGTCCTCGAGCACCCGCCACGAGCCGTCGGCGTCGCGCACGAGGTCGCAGCCGGCGACGTGGCAGTACACCCCGCCGGGGGGCCGGATGCCGTGCACCTGCCGCGCGAAGTTCGGGCGGCTGACCACCAGCTGCCACGGGATGATCCCCTCGTGCACGATCTCGCGCGCGTGGTAGACGTCGTCGACGAAATGGTTGAGCGCGCGGATCCGCTGCGCCAGCCCCCGCTTGATGTGGTCCCACTCGTGCGCGGGCATGATCCGCGGCACGAGATCGAGCGGGAACGGTCGGTCCTTGACCGGGCCGTCCTCGCCCGTCGCGTCGAAGGTGATCCCCTGCTGGATGAAGATGGCGTCCCGGCGCCGGCCGGCACCGGCGAGTTCGGCCGGCCCGAGGCGGATGAGCTCGGCGACCAGTGCCTCCGCGTACTCGCGCGGGATGCCGCCGGGCCCGAACACCTCGTCGAAGATCCCCGCCGGCGGGCGGTAGACGTGGGGTTCGCGCAGGATCAGCGGCTCATGCATCTGCGGTCATTCTCGCGGACGACCGGGAAGATGCGCCACCGCCAGTTGGTCGAGATTCCTCGCGGGCGGATTATCCAGCGGGCTACTCCGCGCCACCGACCCCGAGGAGGTACGTCATGCGCGCGGCGACCGGGGCGAGATCGGTGACGACGTCCTCGATGCGGTCCTCCTGCACACGCACGAGGACGAGCTCGTGCAGTCCGGCCATGAGCGCGAGCGCGTGCTCGGGCGGGATGGGCCGCGACGGGATGTCGGCATGGCGCTCGCGCGCCTCGTCGTGCAGGCGGATGAGGACGTCGGCGAGCCGCTGGAGCCCGATCCGGCGCTCCTCCAGCGCGCGCGGCCCGAGCGAGGTCATCTCGGCGATGCCGGCGCGCGCGAGCGCGGGCATCGCCACGAGCCCGGTCAGGTAGACCTTCGACGCCTCGACGATCTCGGCATACCAGTCGTCCTGCGGCGCGAGGCTGTTGCCGAACAGCCAGACGAGCCGGTCCATCCCGACGCCGTACAGGGCCAGATAGCAGTCGTCGCGATCGCGGAAGTGCTCGTAGAACGTGCGCCGCGACGCACGTGCGTGCCGGACGACGTCCGCGACGGTCGTGGCCGCGAGACCGCGTTCGGTGATCGAGGCGACCATGCCGACGAGGAGCCGTTCGCGCGCCGTCGTCGGCGGGCCGTCGGTCAGCACCGTCCACACCGCGGCAGCCTCCTCCGCAGAGATCGCGGAGGGCGGCCGGCGCTCCTCCCGGTCTCGTGACATGGGGTCACGGTACCGCGTGGCACCGGGGTGACGGCTTGACATGCCGTCAGGCCCCAGGTACGTTCTCGTACCTGAGACGGTACATCCCCGTACCCCCTCTCGAAGGCGGCGCCCCAGGCTCGAGTGCGCCGCCACGGACAGGGCGAGGCCGGCGGTTCTTCCTCATCGAATCCGCCGGCCGCCCGCCGTCAGCGCGGCGTGAGGACGACGGACCGCAGCAGATGGGCGATCGTCGGTTCGAGCGCCGGCAAGCGCTCGGCGCCGCCGAGGTCGAACGCCCGCAGGACCAGCTCGTTGATCCCGCCCACCACCGCCGCGGCGCTCTCCATGGTCAAGGGCTGGATGGCCGCGCCCGGCTGCAGCTCGGCCGCGCGCGCGAAGAGCTCGCGCATGTCCCGCGCCGACCGCTCGTGCTGCTGGCGCCGCGCGGCCAGGCAGGCGTCGCCGCCGGCGACGATGTCGCTGAGCGCCGCCCGC
>SYBY01000414.1 GCA_005788585.1 Actinomycetota bacterium
ATCGAGGACTCGTACTCGATGTTCGGCTTCTCGAAGTAGTTCGTCAGCAGCGTGGCGTCGTCGGGGTCGGCGAAGTCCAGGACGCCGAGCGAGATCTGGACCTTCGTCGTGCGGGTGGCGATCGTGGCGATCGCGTCGCTCCGCTCGTGGTCGGCCAGCAGCTGGGCGTAGTCGAGGTCGGTGAGGATGTCGCCGTTCATGACGAGGAAGTCGTCGTCGAGGCCCTCGATGAGTCCTAGCGCGCCCACCGTGCCCAGCGGCTCGTGCTCGCGGTAGTAGTCGATCGGGATGCCGTACGCATCACCGTCGCGGAAGAACGCCTCGATGAGCTCGGCGAGGTAGCCGGTGGCGATCGTGACCTGATCGAACCGCCGCGCGCGCAGCTGGCGGATGACGATGTCGAGCACCGGACGCTCGCCGACCGGCATGAGGGGCTTGGGCAGCACCACCGTGTACGGGCGCAGGCGGGTGCCGAGGCCTCCGGCCAGGATCACTGCGCGTCGGGTCACGCGCGAATCATGGCGGCTGGAGCGGCGGCGAGCGTCGTAGGATCGCCTCGCATGGACGGCGACCGGGTGCTCATGGTGGAGGAGGGGGGCTTCGGCGGCGTCGGCGACTACGCGGCCCGGCTGTGCGAGGCCCTCGCCGCCGAGGGCTGCGCGGTCGAGCTGGCGACGGCCACCGACCATCCGCACGCCGCTCTCGCGGGGGTGGACGTGCGCGGGGTGTTTCCGTACGTGCGAGACCGCGGGCCCGTCTCCCGCCGGCTGCGCGCCCTCGGCGTCGGGCGCGTCTTCAACGGGCTGTCACACGCGCTGACGATCATCCGGCTGACGCCGCGGGCCAGGCGCATCGGCCTGGTGCACACCCACGGCGCGGAGTGGCCGCCGCTGGCGGCGTTCCAGCACCTGCTGTGGAGGACGGCGGGCGCGGCGATCGTCCACACGCCGCACAACACCTTCGACCGGGTCGGCGGGCTGCGGGTGCGGTTCAAGGAGTGGGCCGAGCGGCTCGCCGACGTGGTCATCGTCCACGCCGAGGCCGACCTGCCGAACCTGCTGCCGTCGGTGCGCGCGCACGCGGTCGTCATCCCCCACGGCGAGTACGGCGGCCTGGCGCGGACGGGCGGGGCCGCCGACCGGGCGGTGGCACGCGCGGAGCTGGGCGTGCCCGACGACGCGGTGGTGACGCTGCTGTTCGGCCAGTTGCGTGAGGACAAGGGGATCGACGTGCTGCTCGCCGCGGCCGCCGAGGTCCCCGAGGTCCACGTCGTGCTGGCGGGGGAGGACAAGGGCGCGCTCGAGGCCGTTGCGCCGCTGCTCGCCGACCCGCGACTGGCCGGGAGGGTTCACGTGCGCGAGGGCTTCCACTCCATGGAGACCGCGGCCGCGTTCTTCGCGGCGGCAGACGTGTCGGTCCTGCCGTACCGCCGCGCCAGCGCGAGCGGCGTCCTGCTGCTGTCCTACGGGTTCGCGTGCCCGCCGGTGGTCTTCCCGGTGGGTGGGCTGCCCGAGGCGGTCATCGACGGGGAGACGGGGTGGATCTGCACGGAGACGACGGCGCAGGCGCTGGCGGCGTCGCTGCGCGACGTGGTGGCCGCGGGGGCGGACGAGCGTGCCGCCCGGGGGGCCGCGGGCGCACGGCTGAGCGAGGAGCGCTACGCATGGCCGGCGATCGCGCGGACGACGCTCGCGGAGGCCTACCGGCCTGCTCGGAGGCGGCGAGGGTGAGCCTGCTCGGGCGCCTCTTCGGCCGCCGCAACCACGACCGTCCCGAGCCGACGGAGGACGACGTGGCGCGCATCGACATCGCGAAGATGATCGCCACCGCGGTCGAGCGCGGCGACCGGCGCACGGAGCCCGAGGTCGTCGCGGCGCTGCTGCTCGGCGCCGACCAGGTCGCCGTCGGCCACCCCGACGCGGACCTCCGGCTGCGAGCCGCGGCGGCGTACGAGGCGTGCCGGCGCTGGTTGCTCGACGCTGTGGGCGAGGACGTCGCCGCGCGGCTCATCAGCGAGTCGGCCGGCCCGATCGACGAGCAGGGGCGGATGCGCCGCCCCCGCTAGCCTGACCGCATGTCGCCCTTCTGGCTCTGGACCCAGGCCGCCATCGTCGTGTTCGTGCTCGCCGGGATCGTCATCGCGGCGATCCGCCTCTGGGCGTAGCCCCGGGGACACCGGAACGCCCCGCAAGAAGAGGGCGCATAACGCCCCTTTCCTGACGACGATTCGCCGCCGTCAGCGCGCCCGGCCCAGCAGGACCCGTTCGGCCTCCGCAGTGATCCGGCCCGGGTCGAAGCGCTCGCTGGCCATCGTCTTCAGCGCATCGCCCTCACGGCGGCACAGCGACGGGTCGGCGCGGTGACGCGCCAGCAGTGCCGCGACCGCCGCCGGGTCGTGGGCGGGGTTGGCCACCGCCGCGGCGTCGAGGAGGCCCGCCGCGCCCTCCGGGCCGGTGGCGAGCACCGAGAGGCCCATGAGCATCCCGAGCATGAGCGACCGCGGCACGCCCTCCTGCGGCTGTGGCGCGAAGACCTGCACGTCGAACGCCGACAGCACCTCGCTGACCCGGCCGCGCACCGTCGGCATGAAGCGGACCCGGTCGCCGAGTGGTGCGGCCTGCCGGCGCAGCGCGGCGCCGTTCTCCCCACTGCCCGCGATCACGAGTCGCACGTCGCCATCCATCTGGGCCACGGCGTCGATGAGCACGTCGATGCGCTTGCCCGCGCTCAGCCGCGAGACGCAGCCGATCACGAACGTGTCGTCCGTCGCGCCCCACTCGGCCCGCATGCGCGCCCGGCCGGCGGCGTCATAGGCGAGGTCGGCGGAGACCACGGGCGGCAGGACGCTGACCCGCTGCGGCGGGACGCCCGCCTGGACGATCGACGCCGCGGTGTCGTCGGAGACCGCCAGCACGTGGTCGGCGGATGCGGCCGCGCCGGCGTAGAGCTGGCGGATCGGTGGGCGGCGCATCGGCAGCGGCAGCGGCCCCCACTCGGCCCACACGAGCCGCCCGGGCACCGCGCTCCGCAGCAGCGGGGTCATGAGCTGCTCCTTCTTGAAGTGCAGCAGCGTCACGTCGATCGGGGCCCGCGCGTGCTCCTCGCGCAGCGCCTGGCGCAGCCGGCGCGTCCAGCGGGGGAAGCCGGCCACGACCCGCGCGGCGTCGCGCCGCGACAGCTTCGGCCCGAGGTCGATCCACCGCGCCTGGACCCGCGTGCCGCCCGTCAGCTCGGGCATGTTCGTCAGCAGCGTCGTCTGCCACCCGCGTCCGGCCAGCGCGTCGAGCAGGTCCCCGTTGGCGTACTCCGCGCCGCCGTGGGACTGCGTCGTCATCCCCGACACGATCCGCGGTGCGCGGTCGGTCATCGGCCGCGCCCGCGCAGCCGCGTCAGCAGTCCGCCGCGACGCGGGGTCTCGCGCTCGGGGCGCGGCGGGATCGGGGCGCCCGTGGCGATCGCCCCCGGCGCCGCGGTCGTGAGCCACGCGGCGACCTCCGGGTCGTGGAGCGTCGCAGCGGCCTCGCCGAGGCCCGGTGGACGGCGGACGAGGTCGTGAGCGTCCGAGGAGATCACGTGCGCGAGCTCGTCCTGGACCATGCGGCGCCCGGCCCGCTGGACATCGCGCCCGAACGCTCCGGTGAGGGACCCCGCGGTGACCTGACAGAGCATCCCGGCGTCCACGTACGGGCGCAGGCGCTCGGGATCCTTCGCCAGAGACGGCGAGCGCTCGGGGTGGGCGAGCAGCAGGCGGTGGCCGCCGAGGAGCAGGGAGTCGATGACCGCCTCGATGCCCGCAAGGCTAGGGGAGAACGGCGGCTCGACCAGTAGCCAGCCCGATCCGCCCAGCGTGAGGGCCCGGAGCTCCTCGTCGGGCAGGTCGCTGGCCCGGGAGAGGGCGACCTCGGCACCGGGCAGCACGTCGAGCGGGACGTCCTGCCGGTCGAGCTCCTCCTGCAGCTCCTCCACGGCGGCCGCGATCAGCGCAGACGTCACGTGCGGGTAGTCCCAGCTCACGTGCGGCGTGACGGTCACGGTGTCCGTCCCGGCGGCCACGAAGGCCCGTGCCATCTCGACGGAGGTCGCCATGGAGGACGGGCCGTCGTCGATGTCAGGCAGCAGGTGACAGTGAAGATCGATCACGCAGGGATATGATGCCGCGCGCTGCTGGGAACTGACTGGGCGCCCTCGGGAGAACGCGAATGTTCAAGTCGATCGTCGTGGGAACGGACGGGTCGGAGACGGCCTCGGAGGCCGTGCGTCAAGCCGGCGAATTCGCCGCGCCGCTGGGCGCCACCATCGAGCTGGTGAGCGCGTACGAGCCTGTGTCCCAGGCCCGGCTGCGCGAGGAGGCCAAGGCGGTCCCCGGTGACGTGCAGTGGATGGTCAACCCCCGTGAGGACGTCGACGCGACGCTCGAGGCCGCCGCGGAGATCGTCCGCGGCTACGGGGTGGAGGTCCGCACGTACGCCCGCCAGGGCGACCCGGCGGACTCGCTGCTCGACGTGGCCGAGGAGATCGGCGCGGACCTCATCGTGGTCGGCAACAAGGGCATGACGGGCGCGAAGCGCTTCCTGCTGGGCTCGGTGCCCAACAAGGTCAGCCATCACGCGCCCTGCTCGGTGCTGATCATCCGGACGACGTAGGTTCCGTCGCCTTCGCGGCGTCGAGGAGCCCGGCGCCGTACCGGGTGTCGTACCCCTTCGATCCGAGGTCGCGGGCGGTGCGCTTGAGGTGGGAGCTCAGCTGGGACGGCGTGGGCTTGTCGCCCAGCACCTTGGACGCGATGACGAGTGCCGCCGTCGCGGAGACGTGCGGGGCCGCCATCGACGTGCCCTCGTACGTGCCCGGAAGGCCGAAGGCCCGGACCGAGCCGGTCAGCGTCAGCTGGTAGATCGGCCGGCCGATCTCCGACGGCTTGCACTGCGGCTCGCCGGTGGTGCTGGCGTCCTGGCCGCCGCCGGGCGCGACGATGTCCAGACCGCGGCCCTCGTTGCTGAACTCCGACAGGCAGCCGCGCTCCGTCGTCGCGCCGACGGCGAGCACGTTGCTGGCGCGTGCGGGCCACGCCACGTTGCGGAAGCCCTCGTTGCCCGAGGCGCCGACGACGAGGACACCCTTCCGGCGGGCCTCGGCGATCGCCTCCAGGAGCTCCGGGATCTCACCCGACGTGATCTCCGGGGAGAACTCCAGGGACAGGTTGATGACGTCGGCGCCGCGCCGGGTCGCGAAGCGCACGCCCTTGGCGATCGCCAGCGCGTCGCCCTCGCCGATCGTGTCAAGGACGCGGATCGGCATGATGCGCGCGCCGTACGCGAGGCCGGTCAGGCCGACCTTGTTGTTCGTCGCCTCGCCGATGGTCGAGGCGACGTGCGTGCCGTGGCCGTTGTGGTCGTCGGGGTGGGTGTCGTTGTCGACGAAGTCGTAGCCGGCGACGAAGTCCTTCGAGGTGAAGTCCGGCGACCGGCGGAAGCGTCCTGCGGTGCGGTACGCGACGCCCGTGTCGAGCACCGCGACGACGACCCCGCGGCCGCCGCGCCCGCCCGCGTTCGCGGCGTTCGCCCACGCACGTGGCGCATTGACGCTGTACGGACCGGTGAAGTTCCACTGCAGCTCCTGCCAGCCCTTCCCGCTGCCGGGATCGTTGGGGACGAGCTCGGCGGGCGGAGCCTGGCGCGCGGCCGCGATCCGCGCCACGGGGTTCGGTGCTGCGCTCCTCACGAGGTCGGGACGCGACCGCAGCGCGCGGACAGTCGTCGCAACCTCACGGTCACCGCCGACCTGCACGACGTTCGCCGCGCCGTGCTTGGGCGCCACCACGACCTCGCCCTGGCGGTACGCGTCGCCCGCGGCCGCAGCGGGGGCGGCGCAGAGGCCGGCCGCGAGAGCGGCGACGGCGCACGTGATCGCAAGGCGAGACATGGTCCACTGAGGAAACAGCGCCGGCATGCGAAAGTTCCTAGAAATGGCCGGTTCCCGCTTCTTTGCTCGAGATGAGCACTTCATGCGGCTCGCGATCCGCGAAGCGGAGCGTGCCCTGGAACATGATGA
>SYBY01000415.1 GCA_005788585.1 Actinomycetota bacterium
CTATCCCCACGGAGGACACACGACCATGGCCCGAGTGCTGATTGTTGACGACGCCGCGTTCATGCGGAAGATGGTGGGCGACGCCCTCGCGAAGGGCGGCCACGAGGTGGTTGGCGAGGCCGCCAACGGCCAGGAGGCCGTTGAGCGCTTCCAGGAGCTCAGCCCCGAGGTGATGACGCTGGACATCACCATGCCCGAGAAGGACGGCCTGCAGGCCCTGCGCGAGATCATCGCGATGGACCCGAGCGCGAAGGTCATCATGTGCTCGGCGCTGGGCCAGGAGAGCAAGGTCCTCGAGTCGATCAAGATCGGCGCGAAGGACTTCGTGGTCAAGCCGTTCCAGGCCGATCGTGTCCTCGGCGCGATCGAGAAGGCCCTCGGCTAAATGCGCGCCCGCCTTCACGGCGGGCGCCCGCAGGACCTCGACGACCTCGGCGTAACCACCCCGCACGGGGTCGGTCTGTCCCTGCGCGCGCCCCTCGAACGTCCGGCCAGGGGGCCGTATGTCCACGGTATGTGGACGAACGTAAGGGACACCACCCCGGTGACCGATGTCGGAGTCGATCCCCTATGAAGGCTGCTACTCCCATCGGCATCATTCTCTCGATGGTCCTGCTCGCACTGGGCGGGTTCCTCGAGGGTACGAATCCGGCATCACTCTTCAACGTCCCGGCGACGGTCATCATCTTCGGTGGCCTGCTCGGGGTCTCCATCGCCGCGTTCGGCATGGAGGAGATGAAGAAGGTCCCGGTCCTCTACAAGAAGTCCTTCAGCATGGAGATGCCGGACTACGGCGCCAACGTGGTCCTCATGCATCACTTCGCCGACCGCGCCCGCCGCGACGGTCTGCTGGCGCTGGAGGAGGAGGCCGGGCAGCTGGAGGATCCCTTCGTGAAGAAGGGCCTCGGCCTGGTGGTCGACGGCTCGGACCCGGACACGGTCGCGGAAGTGCTCGAGCTCGAGATCGAGTCGATGCAGAAGCGCCACCGTCAGGGGCAGAACACCTTCAAGGGCGCGGGCGGCTTCGCCCCGACCCTCGGCGTGCTCGGCACCGTGATGGGCCTGCTGCACGCCCTGAGCATCCTCGACCAGCCCGAGCTGCTCGGGCCGGCGATCGCGGGCGCGTTCATGGCGACGCTGTACGGCGTCGGCGCCGCGAACATCGTCATCCTGCCGGTCGAGAACCGCCTCAAGCAGCTGACCGAGGCGGAGGTCACTTCGCGCCAGATGGTCATCGAGGGCCTGCTCGCCGTCCAGAGCGGCGACAACCCGCGCATGGTCGCGGAGAAGCTCCTTGCGTTCGTGTCGCCGGAGCAGCGCCTCTCGGTCGAGGAGGAGCTCGAGGGCGGTCGCCCGAACCTCAAGGCCGTCGACGGCGGCGCTGAGCAGCAGGCGGCCTAGCCATGGCCGGTCGGCGCCGGCGCGGCGGACACGAGCACCACGAGGAGCATCCCGACGAGCGGTGGCTCCTGACCTACGCCGACATGATCACGCTGCTGCTGGCGCTGTTCATCGTCCTCTTCGCGATGGGCAACACCGACCCGAAGAAGGCCGAGCCGCTCGCTGCGTCCGTGAAGGACGCGCTGAACGTCAGCATCGCTCCGGGCGGCACCGCGATCGCGGAGACCGGTGGGCAGGCCGATTCGAGCTCGCTCAAGCAGTCGGTCCCGACGCCCTCCCTGCAGGAGGCGATCTCGCAGGTCAAGCCCGTGTCGGCCGAGGAGGCCGAGCAGGAGAGCGAGCAGCTCGAGCAGCTCAAGGAGCGCATCGACGCGGCGGCCGCCGAGGACGGGCTGAAGGACAAGGTCCAGACCAAGGTCACGCGTGACGGGCTCGTGGTGCTGCTCCTGAGCGACGACTTCCTCTTCGATTCGGGCAGCGCCGAGCTCAAGCCGCGCTCGAACCGGATCATGGCCCGCATCGCCCAGCTCCTGCGCCTGGAGGGCTCGCATGCGGTGCGGGTCTCGGGCCATACGGACTCCGTGCCGGTCAGCGGGAAGTACCCGTCGAACTGGGAGCTGTCGACCGCCCGCGCGTCGGCGGTCGTCCGCGGACTCGCCCGGAACAAGGTCTCGCCCGCGCGGATGGAAGCTGCCGGGCGCGCCTATCTGGCGCCGGTGGCCTCCAATGCGACGGACCGCGGCCGATCAAAGAACCGACGCGTGGAAATCCTCATCCCTCGACAGAAGGTCGCCACCGAGGCGACCACCGGATAGCCCCATGGACAAGAAGAAGCTCATCATCATCGTCGTCGTGGCCATCGTGGGCGCTCTGGGCGGCTACAAGATGGTGCTGGCCAAGCCGGCCGAAGAGGGGCCGAAGCCCAAGGTCGCGGGTGAGGTGTACATCCTGCCCAAGGAGTTCCTCGTCAACCTGTCCGACGGGCGGTTCGCGCGGCTGAACGTCGCCATGGAGCTCGACCACCACTACACGTCCGCGGGAGCCGTCGAGGAGTACGCCAAGGCCCATGGCGGCGGTGGCCACGGGGCCGTCGAAGTGCCCGAGGGCTTCGGCGTCCTCCCCCAGGAGGCCGTGGTCCGCGACATCATCACCGATGAGCTCACCGAGGCGACCGCGAAGCAGATCCAGCGCAGCGAGTCGCGGGAGAAGCTCAAGAAATCGATCGCGAAGCAGATCAACAAGAAGACGGATGTGAAGGTCCACCACATCCTGTTCACCGACGTCGCCGTGCAGTAGGAGCCTTCGCCATGTCCGACATCACCTCGCTCACCCCTTCCGCGGTCGACGCCGCGCCGCTCGACACCGGGGACGGCCTGCGCCGCCTCGCCCAGGTGCGCGTCGAGCTGTCCGTCGAGATCGGCCGCACCTCGATGTCACTGGGTGAGGCGCTCGCGCTCGGCCCCGGCTCGGTCATCGCGCTCGACCGCATGGCCGATCAGCCCGTCGACCTGCTCGTCAACGGCAAGCTGGTGGCGCGCGGCGAGGTCGTCGTCATCGACTCCGAGTACGGCCTGCGGGTCACCGAGGTCGTCGGCGCGGAGGCGCAGACCGCTGAGCCGGCGCCGGTCGCGGCCGCACCGCCGGTCGAGGCCGCCCCGGCGCAGGACGCGCCGATCGACCAGGCGGCGATCGACGCCGCCATCGCCGCCGCTGCCGCTGCCGCGTAGACCTGCCGCCGCCGTGTGTGAGCGGCCGTGTTCCCGCGGGCCCGCTGGTAGGGTCGCCGACGTCTTCAGGAAGCGGGCGCTGTGTCAACGAATCCACGGACGGCTCCCCCCGTCGCGCAGGCTCTACGCCGCCTCACGGGCGAGGGCGCTGACGCGCGCCGGGATGCGCCCGCGCACGCCCTCGACCGGCTGACGGAGCTGTTCGACCGCTGCGCCGACGCGGTGGTCGTCGTCGGCCTCGACGGACAGGTCGCGGAGGCAGACCGTGGTGCTCGCGCGGCGCTCGGCCTGGCGCCCGGGGATCCCGTCGACCAGCTGTTCGACGTCGCTGAACGCCCGCGCGCAGCCGCCGAGATCCTCCCGCGCGCGGTGCGCGAGGGCCGGTGGGACGGGACCCTGGCCGTCCGTTGGGGTGGTGCGCCGACGACGGGCCGGGCCGTGCTGTTCGGCCACCGGGCGCCCGAGGGGCAGCTGCTGGCGACCTCCGTGATCGTCGCGGCGCCTGCCGTCGAGGACGCTGCGACCTTCGACGATCTTCAGGCCGGATCGCTGGCCCTCAGCGACGCGCTGGACCTGGCCCTGGGCGCCGCGCGTGCGCTGGCGGCCGTCCACCGCCACGGGCTCGTGCACCGCGATCTGCAGGCGCGCTCGTTCCTGCTGCCCGAAGGCGGGGCGGGGGTGCGCGTGACGGGCCTGTGGTCGGCGCGCCCCCTCGCGCCGGGGATGCTGCCCGCGCGGGAGGTCACCGCCGGGCTCGAGGGCGCGCTCCCGTACCTCTCGCCGGAGCTGACCGGCCGCGTCAACCGTCCCGTGGACCGCCGGTCCGATCTCTATTCGCTCGGTGTCGTCCTGTACGAGCTGCTGTCGGGCCGCCTGCCGCTGGAGGCCGACGACACCCTGGAATGGGTGCACGCGCACGTCGCGCGCGTCCCCGACCCGCTGCGGGCCCACACGCCCGCTGTCCCGGAGGTCGTCGACCGCATCGTCATGCGGCTGCTCGCCAAGAGTCCCGAGGACCGCTACCAGAGCGCCGCGGGGGTGGTCGCGGACCTCGCACGTTGTGTCGCCGAGCTGCGGGACACGGGTGTGGTCGGGACGTTCGCGCTCGGATCCCAGGATGTCTCCGACGTGTTCGCCGTGCCGCAGCGCCTGTACGGGCGGACGACCGAGAGCGACGCGCTGCTCGGGGCGTTCACGCGCGTGAACGCCACCCGTCGTGGTGAGCTCGTCCTCGTCTCGGGGCCGGCGGGCGTCGGGAAGTCCTCGCTCGTCCAGTCGCTGCGCGAGTCCGTCGGGCAGACTCGGGGGACGTTCGTCACCGGCAAGCTCGACGGCGTCGCGCGGGACGTGCCGTACGCGCCGTTTGCGCAGGCCGTCGGGGAGCTCGTGCAGCAGGCGCTCGCCGAGCCGCCCGCCCGCCTGCGGGCGCGCTCCGAGCAGCTGCGCGCCGCGGTGGGCGCCAACGGCCGGATCATCTGCGACCTCGTCCCCCGCGCCGAGCTGCTGCTGGGCCCGTGCCCGCCGGTCGGGGACCTGCCGCTGCCCGAGGCGCAGCGACGCGTGCACCGCGTCGTCGGTGACGTCATCGATGTCTTCGCCTCCGAGCACCCGGTCGTGCTGTTCGTCGACGACCTGCAGTGGGCCGACCCGGCGTCGGTGCAGCTCCTCGTCGACCTCGCGGGGCGCGACCGCCCGACGCGTCTCGTGCTGGTCGGCGGGTACCGGGACGACGAGCTCGAACCCACCCATCCGCTGACCCTCGCGCTCCACGAGCTGCGTGGGTCCGCCGGCCTGCTGGAGCTCCCCCTGGGACCGCTCGACGCGCCCGCCCTGCAGAGCCTCCTCGAGGACACCCTGCGCGCGCCGCCGGCGGCCTGTGCCGCGCTGGCGACGCTCGTGCGCGACAAGACCGGCGGCACGCCCTACTACGTCCTGCAGTTCCTGCACGCGCTGCACCAGCGCGGGCTCATCTCGCTGGACCCGCTCGGCGGCGGGTGGCGCTGGGACCGGGACGAGATCGCCGGCGCCGACGTCACGGACAACGTCGTCGACATCATGACCGAGCGTCTCCGGCGCCTGCCGCCGGCCACGCAGCAGGTCCTGATGATCGCCGCGTGCCTCGGCGACCGGTGCGATCTTTCGACCCTCGCGATCGCGGCACGCCGACCCGCGGGCGAGGTCGAATCCGACCTGTGGGACGCGCTGCGCGAGCGCCTGCTCGTCGCGCGCGAGCCCGGCTACCGGTTCTCGCACGACCGGGTGCGCCAGGCGGCGTACGCGCTCATCGACCCGGCCGAGGCGCCTGCGGTCCACCTCGCGATCGGGCGGGCGCTGCTTGCCGACACGCCCGCGGAAGCGCTTGAGGCCCGGGTCTTCGCGATCGTCGGCCACCTCGACGCCGGGGCTGGGCTCATCGACGATCACGCCGAGCGGTTGCGCTGCGCCGAACTGCATCTCCTGGCCGGCCACCGTGCCATGGCGGCGACGGCGCTGCGGTCGGCCGCCCGGTACCTGCGGACAGGTATCGAGCTGCTGCCCGAGGATGCCTGGGAGGCCGCGCCCCGGCTGAGCCTCGATCTCCACCTCGGGTGCGCGCGGTGCGAGCACGCGGGAGGCGATCTCGACGAGACCGAGCGGCTGGTGGACCTCCTCCTCGCCCACGCCCGCGAGCCCGGCGACATCGCGGCGGCGGCGCAGATGCGGGTCGAGACCCGGCTGGCGCGCAGTCAGCCGGCCGAGGCCGCGCAGGCCGGTATCGACGCCCTCGCCCGGCTCGGCGTCGTGCTGGACGCGGATCTCTCCGACGACGAGATCGACACGGCGGCCGCACGCATGTGGGACCTGCTCGACGGCCGCCCGATCGAGTCCCTGCTGGAGCTGCCGATGACCGACGACCCGCGCATCAACGCGGTCGCCGGGCTGCTGGCCCCGGTGATGACGGCGGCGTTCCTGGGCGGCTCCACGAACCTCGGGATCCGGATCATGCTCGAGAGCGCGTTCATGAGCCTCGAGCACGGCAACGCCGCGCTGTCCCCGCTGCTGCACGCGCTGCTCGGCTCGGTGCTCGCCGCACGCTTCGGTCGCCCCGAGGAGGGCCGGCGCCTCGGGCACGCCGCGCACGCGCTGGCGGAGGCCGCCGGGATCGATGCGCTGGCCGCGCAGACCGGGGTCTACGTCGGACTGGGCAGCGTCTGGACCGACCCGTATCCGGACTGCCTGCCGTTCATCCGTGCGGGCTTCGAGCACGGGGTCGCCGTCGGCGACCTCGCGCACGCCGCGTACTGCGGCTTCTTCTCGCTGGTCATCCGCTTCGCGGCGGGCGACCCGCTCGACGAGGTGCTGCGTGACGCCGAGCCGCGCTTCGCCTTCGCCGAGCAGATGAAGCTGCCCGAGAACCAGGACGCGCTGTCGATCGTCGAGCGCGCGGCGCGCAGCCTGCGGGGCGAGACCACGGCGCTCGGCGACTACGGCGATGCCGACTTCGACGACGAGGCGTTCGCCGACCGGCTGCGCACGAGCCGCCCGCCGTTCTACCTGGCGATCGACACGCTGCATCGCCTCGGTGTCCTCGTCATCGCGCACCGTGTGCCTGATGCGCTCGCGGCCGCGCAGCAGTTCGACGAGGTCAGCTGGGCGGTCGCCTATCACCCCATGCTCGCGCTGCAGGAACCGTACGGGGCGCTCGCGCGGGCGGCGGCGTGGGACACGGCGTCGCCTGCGGAGCGTGACGAGATCCAGGCGCGGCTCATCGCGGCTGTCGCGCGTCTGGACGCGTGGGCGGTGCATGCGCCCGGGAACTTCCTGGCACCGGCCAAGCTCGTCGCGGCCGAGCTCGCACGGATCGAGGGCCGGGCCGAGGACGCCGCGCGGGGATACGAGGCCGCGATCACCGCGGCGGCGGGCTCCGGGCTCATCCACTACGAGGCGCTCGCGCGCGAACGTGCCGGCCGGTGGTACCTGCGTCGGGAGCTGACCTCCGTCGGCCTGGCCTGCCTGCATGACGCGCGCGACCGCTACGCGCGCTGGGGGGCGACGGCGAAGGTCGCGCAGCTGGACGCGGAGTTCGGCGTGCTGGCCGCAGCGCCGGCCGGGATGCCGGCGACGCCGCCGCTGGACGCGCTCGCGGTCGCCCGGAGCTCCCAGGCGATCTCTGGCGAGCTCGACCTCGAACAGCTTCCCGCGACGCTCCTGCGCCTGGCGGTGGCCGCGGCGGGCGCCCAGGCGGGCCGGCTGCTGCTCGTCGACGACGAGGGCCGGATCGACATGGTCGCGGTCGCCGAGACCGCCGACGACGAGGTGCACGTCCGGCGTGCGGCGGCCGACGATGACGACGGGGTGCCCCAGGCCGTGACCGACTACGTGCTGCGGACCCGCGAGCGCGTCCTGCTGCGAGACGCGCGCGCCGACCCGACGTTCGGCGCCGACGCCGTCATCACCGCCCGGGGCATCCGCTCGCTGCTGTGCCAGCCGGTGGTGCGGCACAGCGCGCTCGTCGGTCTCCTGCTGCTCGAGCACCGCCTGGTCGATGACGCGTTCCCCGAGGACCGGCTCGCGGCCGTGGAGATCCTCGCCGCGCAGGCCGCGATCTCCGTGGAGACCGCGCGGCTGTACCAGGACGTGCGCGAGGAGAACCGCATCCGCCGCCGCACGGAGGCCGAGCTGCGCGCCAGCGAGGAGCAGTTCCGCACCCTCGTCGAGTCGGCGCCCGACGCGATCCTCATCACCGACGAGCGCGGCCGGATCGTGCTCGTCAACTCTCGCGTCGAGCAGCTGTTCGGCTACACGCGCGACGCGCTGGAGGGCAGCCCGGCGGAGGAGCTCGTCGGCGAGATCGACTGGACGCGCATCGCGCTCTCCGCCGAGGGGACCGCGACGCTGGAGCTGGAGCGGGCGGGCCGCCGGCGCGACGGCGCGTCGTTTCCCGTGGAGGTCACCCTCAGCCCGCTCGAGCGGCCCGGCGCGACGTGGACGATCGGCATCGTCCGCGACGTCACCGAGCGCAAGCGCCTCGAGCACGAGCTCGAGCACGCCGCCGACCACGACGCCCTCACCGGCCTGTTCAACCGCCCGCGCTTCGAGCGCGAGCTGGCCGCGGCACTCGAGCGCGTGGGCCGCAACGCCAGCGCGGCGGTGCTGCTCGTCCTGGACCTCGACCACATCCGGGACATCAACGACAGCCTGGGTCCCCAGGTCGGCGACGAGCTCATCCGCGCGCTCGCGCACGCGCTGCGCGAGCGCCTGCGCCCGACGGACATCCTCGCCCGGCTGGGCGGCGACGAGTACGCCTTCATCCTGTCGCGCACCGACGTGCCCGGCGCGCAGGTCGTCGGCGACGAACTGCTCGAGCTGGTCCGCACCCACGCGCTGGTCAGCGACGGGATGCGCGTCCGGACGACGGCGAGCATCGGCATCGCCCCGATCACCGTGGACGCCGGCAACGCGCAGGACCTCCTCGCCGCGGCGGATGTCGCGCTGGATCAGGCCAAGGAGGCCGGCCGGGACCGCGCGGTCGTCTACACCCCGGACGACGGCCGCCGCGCCGCCGCGCGCCACACGTGGTCGGAGCGGATCCGCCACGCGCTCGAGCACGAGGAGTTCACGCTGCACGAGCAGCCCATCCTCGACCTGCGCACCAACGAGATCACGCACGCGGAGCTGCTCATCCGCATGGAGGACGACGGCGAGCTCATCGCTCCGGCCGAGTTCCTGCCGACCGCCGAGCGCACCGGGCTCATCACGGCGATCGACCGCTGGGTCATCCGCGAGGGCGCGCGGCTGGCGGCGACGAGCGGCGGACGGCTGCTGGAGCTCAACCTGTCGGCGAAGTCGCTGGCCGATGCCGAGCTGCCCGGCTACATCCAGCAGGAGGTCGAGGCGGCGGGCGCGGATCCGGCGAACCTCGTCTTCGAGATCACCGAGACCGCGGCGATCGCGAACCTGCCCAGTGCGGCGGCGCTCGCCGAGCGGCTCACGGCGCTCGGCTGCCACTTCGCGCTCGACGACTTCGGGGTCGGGTTCGGCAGCTTCTACTACCTCAAGCGCCTGCCGCTGCACTACATCAAGATCGACGGGGACTTCATCCAGACGCTCACGCGCAGCCCCACGGACCAGCACGTGACGAAGGCGATCGTCGGCGTCGCCCAGGGGCTGGGCCTGAAGACGATCGCGGAGTTCGTCGAGGACGCCGAGACGCTCGAGCTCCTGCGGACCTACGGCGTCGACTACGCCCAGGGCTTCCACGTCGGGCGTCCCGGGCCGGTGGACTGACCCGGCGTCGGCCACCGCGACGGGTACCGTTGGCGGCATGACGGTCGGCGAGCTGTTGCAGCGCACGCGGTCGGGCGGCGCGGCGCACGCGGAGCTCACCGCTGCGCGTGGGAGCGCGGGCAGCGTGCGGTTCACGGGCACGTGCGACTTCGCCCGCGGGCTCACGACGCTCGAGCGCGACGCTCCGGATCTGCGGCCGCTGTGGGTCGAGCTCGTGGGCGAAGAGGTCGGCCTGACCGCGGGCGGCGAGCCCGAGCAGCGCCACGTCGACCCCGACTGGGCCGGCCGCGACGTCGGGCGCTCCGCCGTGGGCCTGCTCGGCCTGCTGGAGGCGATCACCGAGCACGAGCTCGCCCTTGGCGTGGTCGCCGAGCTGCCGGCCGGGGATCCTGCGCGCTGGGTCCGGACGCTCGTGCTGCGCGTCACCGGGATCCCGCTGCCGAACGGGCGGCGTGCCGCCTCACTGCGGATCATGGCCGACGCGGACGGCCGGCTGGAGGAGCTCGACGTCACCGAGCGCCGCCTGCTCGGCGGCGCGCCGCGGGTCACGCACTCCCTGCGTCTCAGCGCCTGGCGCTGACGATCCACACGTCGATCGGACAAATGTCCACCGGGCCTCTCAAGCCGGGTGCGTGGTTGCCGACGAAGGGATGGACGCCGGTCCCCTCCCCGACGTCACCCCTCCACACCAATGATTCGCCTCCGCCTCTCGGCCGTCTCCGCGGCCGCTGTCACCTGTCTGCTGCTTCCGGCCGCCACCTTCGCGGCTGAAGGCACGAAGACCACCCCTGCGCCCAAGGCTCCGACCGGCGAGGACACGCCGATCAACGTCCCGGCGGATGACGGTGGCGCCGCCGCGACCGCGACGAGCAGCTCGAACGTCGTCCGCACGTTCGTCGGCCTCGCGATCGTCCTCGCCGTCATCTACGGCCTCTACTGGGTGCTGCGCCAGATCAAGGCCAGCCGCGAGGAGGCCACGAAGGGCGACGGCCTCGCCACGGTGGCCTCCATCGGTCTGGGCGCGAACCGCGCGCTGCACCTCGTCCGTGCCGGTGAGGACTACATCCTCGTCGGCGTCGGCGAGCACGCGATCACGCCGATCCGCACCTACACCGCGGCCGAGGCGATCCTCGCCGGCCTGGTGCCCGACCCGGAGCAGGACGGCGTCATCGAGGGCTCGGCCACCGAGACCGGTGCGAAGGCCGCGATGCCCGCCCTGCTGCGCAAGGTGCTGGCCGCCGGTGGCGCACCCGGCGCACGGACCGCGTCGTCGAAGCCCAACCAGCTGACCGTCCAGGCGCTGCTCGGCAGCCTCCGTGAGAAGACGGTGCGGTCATGACGGGCGACGGCGGCAACGCGGTCGAACTCCTCATCCTGATCGGCGGGGTCGCGCTGATCCCGGCGCTGCTCTTCTGCGTCACGGGCTTCACGCGCATCCTCGTCGTCCTCGGCTTCATCCGCACCGGCCTCGGCACGCCGACCGCGCCCCCGAACCAGGTCCTCGTGGGCATCGCACTCTTCCTGACGATCTTCGTCATGGCCCCGACCTTCAAGGAGATCAAGACCGACGCCGTCGACCCGCTGATGGAGAAGAAGATCACGCAGGAGCAGGCGCTCAAGCGCGCCGAGGCTCCGATGCGCGAGTTCATGTTCGCCCAGACGCGCGACCGCGACATCGCCCTGTTCATGAAGCTCGGCAAGCTCGAGCCGCCGCGGACGCGCAAGGACGTCCCGACCTACGTCCTCATCCCGGCGTTCATCATCAGTGAGCTGAAGACGGCCTTCCAGATCGGGTTCCTGATCTTCCTGCCGTTCCTCGTGATCGACCTGGTGATCGCCTCGACGCTCATGTCGATGGGCATGGTCATGCTGCCGCCGGTCTTCATCTCGCTGCCGTTCAAGATCCTGCTCTTCGTCCTCGTCGACGGCTGGAACCTGGTCACGCAGGCCCTGGTGGAGAGCTTCGGATGACGAACGACACCGTCATCAGCCTCATGACGACCGCGATGGAACTCGCGCTGAAGATCGCCGCGCCGATCCTCATCGTCGGCCTCGTGGTCGGCGTGATCATCTCGATCTTCCAGGCGATCACGCAGATCCAGGAGCAGACGCTCGCGTTCGTCCCGAAGCTGCTCGCCACCGCCGCGGTGCTCGTCATCGCCGGCCCGTGGCTGCTCAACGAGCTCGTGGGCTATACCCAGGAACTCTGGAGCTCCATCCCGACCCTGATCGGGTCATGACCGGCGCAGAGACGCTGCTCCAGCAGTTCGGCGAGCAGCAGGTGCTCGGCTTCTTCGCGGTCCTCGCACGCGTGATGCCGCTCTTCATCGTCGCGCCGCTGTTCAGCTCGCGGTCGATGCCCCCGCGCGTGCGAGGCGTGGCGGCTGTCGGCATCGCGTTCGGCCTCGCGCCGATCGTCGCGCGTGGCGCCGTGATGCCCACGGACGTGCTCGGGATCGCGTTCCTCATGGGCAAGGAGCTGCTGATCGGCTTCTCCTACGCCTTCGTGCTGGCCTGCCTGTTCGCCGCCGTGGCCACCGCCGGCACGCTCCTGGATTTCAGCGTCGGCTTCGCGTTCGGCGCGGCGGTCGACCCGCTGACGGGCAACAACTCCGCGGTCATCTCGCAGATGTACGTGATGTTCGCCACGGCGATCTTCGTCATCGTCGGCGGCGTCGAGTGGGTCGTGCAGGGCCTCGCGCGCACGTACGACCTGGTGGGGATCACCGAGATGCCGGAGCTCGGCACGATGGTGCAGGGCGCCGTCGAGTCCTTCGTGCAGATCTTCGTGTCGGCCATCGAGATCTGCGGCCCGATCCTCCTGGCCATGATCATCACCGACGCGGCGTTCGGCATGGTCAGCCGCGTCGCGCCGTCGCTGAACGTCTTCGCTGTCGGCTTCGCGGTGAAGATCGGTGTCGGCCTGCTCCTGCTGGCGCTCACCTTCCCCTACGTCGGCATGTGGATCGGCGACGAGGTCCAGGGCTCCGTGACCGATGCGCTGCGCACCCTGAAGGTGGCCTGACCCATGGCCGGTGAGAAGACAGAAAAGGCGACACCCAAGAAGAAGGCAGACTCGCGCAACCAGGGCACGGTCGCGAAGTCCCAGGACCTCAACGCCGCGGTCATCACGATCGTCGGCCTGTTCGTGATCGCTCTCACCGGCCAGAAGATGGTCGAGCTCATGGGTGAGCTCACGCGCGAGTCGCTCACGAAGATCGCCAACCCGCAGAACGTCACCCGCGAGGGCATCGGCCCGCTCGTGTCCGAGGCGGGCATGGTGATGCTTCAGTGCATCATGCCGATCGCGATGGCGTGCGTCGTCGCTGCGGTGGTGATCCTCGTCGCCCAGGTCGGCTTCAAGATCACGCCGAAGGCCGCCCAGCCGAATCCGAAGAAGCTCGATCCGCTCAAGGGCGCCAAGCAGGTCTTCGGCCCGAACGCCGCGGTCGAGGGGATCAAGTCGATCCTCAAGGTCGTCTTCGTCGCCGGCCCCGCGCTGATCGTCGTCGTGCCGGTCATGCCGCAGATCGCGTCGATGGTCGGTATCGGCCCGATCGAGCTGGGGATCATGACCAATGAGCTGATCATGAAGATCGCCCGCAACGTCGCGGTGGCCTACATCGTCCTCGGGATCGCGGACTACATCTACCAGAAGTACCGCACCGAGAAGGAAATGAAGATGGACAAGCAGGAGGTCAAGGACGAGGCCAAGAACATGTCGCTTCCAGCGGAGGTCAAGATGGCCCAGAAGCGCAAGGCCTTCGAGCTGTCCCGGGCGCGCATGATGTCCGCGGTGCCCGACGCCGACGTCGTCGTCACCAACCCGACGCACTTCTGCGTCGCGCTGAAGTACTCCGATGGCATGCTGGCCCCCGAGGTCGTGGCCAAGGGCCAGGACCTCGTCGCCTTCCGCATCCGTGAGCTCGCCGCCGAGCACGGCGTCCCGGTCGTGCCCGACCCGCCGCTCGCGCGCGGGCTGCACAAGACGGTCGAGGTCGGCCAGCAGATTCCCGAGGACTTCTTCCAGGCCGTCGCCCACGTGCTCGCCTTCGTGTACCGCACTCGCCCGATGCGTCAGACGGTGGCCGCATGAACGGGTTCATGAAGAAGGCCGGGAAGTACACCGACATCGTCGCGGCGCTGCTCGTCGTGATGGTCGTCGTGATGATGATCGTCCCGCTGCCGCCGATGCTGCTGGACTTCCTGATCACGATCAACATCAGCGTGGCGCTGGCGACCGTGATCACGACGCTCTACGTCCCGCGCGCGCTGGACTTCTCGGCGTTCCCGTCGCTGCTGCTGCTCACCACGCTCTTCCGCCTGGCGATCAACATCAGCGTCACGCGCCTGATCCTGCTGGAGGGCGACGACGGCCACGTCGTCGAGGCGTTCGGCAACTTCGTCGTCGGGGGCAACGTCGTCGTCGGCCTGATCA
>SYBY01000058.1 GCA_005788585.1 Actinomycetota bacterium
AACTTCGGCAAGAAGTCGATCGACGAGGTCATCGAGACGCTCCACGCGCGTGGCCTGAATCTCCGAGACGACTGATGCGTCACCAGAAGACCCGCCACAAGCTCAGCCGCGACAGCGCGCACCGCAAGGCGCTGCTGCGCAACCTCTGCAAGGAGGTCATCGAGCACGAGCGCATCCAGACCAGCGAGGCGAAGGCGAAGGCCGTCAAGCCCGAGGTCGAGAAGCTCATCACCCTCGCCAAGCGCGGCGATCTGCACGCCCGCCGTCAGGCGCTGTCGGCGCTCGGCCAGGACAAGTTCGCCGTCCACAAGCTGTTCGACGAGATCGCCCCGCGGTACGCGGAGCGCCCCGGCGGCTACACCCGGATCCTGAAGCTCGGCCCGCGCCGCAGCGACTCGACGGAGATGGTCTACATCGAACTCGTCTGATTCGGCGGAGCCGAATCTCTCTGTGTCGTCGACGGCCGCCCCTCGAGGCGGCCGTTGTCGTTCTCCTGCTTGACTGCACGCGCCATGCATTCCCGGCTCCTCCTCGAGTACGACGGCACCGCGTTCGCCGGGTGGGCGGCGCAGGCGGGGCTGCGCACCGTCCAGGGGGAGGTCGAGCGCGCGCTGGCGACCATCCTGCGTGAGGACGCGGTGCCCGTCACCGTCGCGGGCCGGACCGATCGCGGGGTCCACGCCTGGGGTCAGGTGTGCTCCTACGCGCACGAAGCGGTGGACCCGGTGCGGATGAACGCAGTGCTCCCGGACGACGTCGCGATCCTCGAGAGCGTGCCGGCGCCCGGGTTCGACGCGCGCGGGGATGCGATCTCACGAACGTACTGCTACCGGATCCTCAACCGGCGGGCGCGCTCGACATGGCTGCATGGCCGGGCGCTGTGGTGGCCGCGTCGGCTGGATCGCGACGCGCTCCACGCGTGTGCCGCCGCCCTGCCGGGCACGCACGACTTCACGGCGTTCACGCCCACGGAGACCCATCACGTGCGCTTCGAGCGCGACGTGTTCTCCGCGGCCTGGAGGGAGGACGGCGACCTGCTCGAGTTCTGGATCACGGCCGACACCTTCATGCGGCACATGAACCGGGTGCTCGTCGGCACGATGCTCGAGGTGGCCTCCGGACGGAGGACCGTCGAGAACTTCGCCGGGCTGCTCGCCGGCGCGCCGCGTGAGGCGGCCGGGGTGACCGCACCGCCTCACGGGCTGGCGCTGGCGAGCGTCGGCTACCCGGAGGAGGTCAGCGCCGGCCGCGCGACACGTAGATCGTGACCTTCGCGGTCGTCTTGACCTTCGCGCCGGCCTTCTTGGAGAGCTTGACGACGCGGCCCTTGCGGACCTTGCGCGACTTCACCCGGACGGTCTTGGTCTTGCACTTCGCCTTCTTGAGCTTCGCGCGCGCCGTGCTGAGCTTCGTGCCTCGCGTGATCTTCGGGACCTTGCAGGTCTTCGCCTTCGACCCGGGCCTGCCGCCGGGCGGCGTCGGGCCGCTGACCTCGCCTCGTTCGACGGTCTCGCAGTTCGCGACGGTGTCGATCGCGTCCACGACGGCGCGGTCCGTGCCGACGCCGCAGTCGATCGAGTCGGCCTCGCCGTCGCGGGCGAAGACCGTGTCGTTGCCGACAGGGGCGTTGCACACGAAGATGTCGCACCCGCCGCTGGCGTCGGCGTTGATCGTGTCGCGGCCGGCGCCACCCGTGATGGTGTCGTTGCCGTAGCCGCCCTCGAGGTTGTCGTCGCCGGCGCCGCCGTCGATCTCGTCGGCGCCGTGCGCGGCCTTCAGGCGGTCGGCCTGAGGGCTGCCGACGAGCTTGGACGGAGCGACCCCGGCGTTGGAGGGGATCTCGAAGTCCACGGCTTCGGCACCGGCGCTGAGCGTGGCGCTGCTGTTGATCTTGATCTGCTCGATGCCGGTGACGTTGTCGCCCTCGCCGGGCCGGCCGTCGTTGGCGACGCCGTCCAGGCTCACGGTGATCATCGGGGTCGGGGCGCCACCGCTGTTGTTCGACCACGAACCCACGCCAGCCCTGTCGCTGCCGGGGCCGCCATCGATGACGTCAGGCGACGCGGAGGTGAAGCCGTCGCCGCTGACCTCGTCGTCTCCTTCGCCGCCGAGGACGATGTCGGCGCCGCCGCCGCCGCTCACGGTGTCGTTGCCCGGGCCGCCGTCGAGCGTGCTCGCGCCGTCGGTGCCGGTGATCTTGTCGTCACCGCCGCCGCCCAGGATCGTGATCGGCACGGCGGGCATGGTGAGCTCGATGCCGAGGGTGTCATTGCCCTCGCCGCCCTCGACGCGCACCGGGCGGTGCGGGCAGTGCGCGTCGTTGTCCCACATGGACGTGGAGCAGCCCATTGCGGCGGCAGCGGGCGCGGCGCCGGAGAACACGATCAGGTTGTCGTCGTCCCCGCGGAGGCTGATCGCGTCGGGGCCGGGGTCACCCCGCAGGACATAGGTGTCGCCCTCAAGACCGATGGTCGCGGCCGAGGCGGCGGCGGGCGCCACGGCGCACGCGATGGTGGTGAGCAGGAAGCAGAGTCGTCGCATCCTTCCATCGTGCGGCGCTGTGGTTGCGTGATCGTCGCGCGAACGGTGTTCGAGCCCGCACCGTTTGGTGCGCTATCCGCGAGGCGCGTAGCGGTGGTGCAGGATCAGGGGGTTCCCGTCGGGGTCGGCGAAGAACGACTGGTGGCAGACGCCCGAATCGAGGATGTCGCCCCGGAACGTGACGCCCTTGCCCTCGAGCTCGGACCGCGCCGCGGCCACGTCGTCGACCCGCAGCGCGATCGGGGCGCCGGGCCCTCCGGCGGGCGCCCCGAAGGCCTCGAGGTCCATCACCGCGAGCGTGAGGTTGCCGGTCTCGAACTCGGCGCCCGGATGGTCGCCGTAGCGTGGGCCTGCCTCCAGGCCGAGCGTCTCGCCGTAGAAGGCGACCGCGCGATCGAAGTCCTTGGTGGGAACGATGACGAAATCGGTGCCGGTGATCATGCTGTCTTCGACCGTGCTTCGTGCCAGAACTCATCGGTCCGCCTGATTCGCCCAGGCCGGGCCGTACACTGGCCCGCGGGTCATGAGAGTCCTCCTCACCAACGACGACGGCATCGACGCCGAGGGGCTGCAGGTGCTGCGCCGGTACCTCGCGGACGTCCCGGGGATCGATCTGCAGACGATCGCGCCTGACGGCAACCGTTCGGCCATCGGCCGCGGGATCACGACGCGCCGGCCGCTCGTGGTTGGCGAGGTGCCCTTCGGCGACGGCACCGTGGGCTACGCGACCGACGGCACCCCGGTCGACTGCGTGCGGCTGGCCAAGCTCGGCCTCGTGCCCGACTGGCAGCCCGAGCTCGTCGTGGCGGGCATCAACCACGGCGCCAACCTCGGTGACGACATCACGTACTCCGGCACGGTCGCCGCGGCGCTCGAAGGGGTGCTGCTCGGCCTGCCGGCCATCGCGATCTCCCAGCAGTCCGCCGCGCGGGAGATGGACTTCCGCCTGGGTGACCGATTCGACTTCGACGAGGGCGCGCGGTTCTGCGCCCGTCTGGTCGAGGAGCTCGAGCACATCCCGCTGCCCGGCGGGACGCTGCTGAACGTCAATGTCCCCGCGGGCGACGCCCTCGGCGTCGTGGCCTCCCGGCTCGGCAAGCGGATCTACCGCGACGAGCTGAAGCTGTCCGGCGAGGAAGACGGCAAACGGACGTACTGGATCTACGGCGACGACCCGGGCTACCAGGAGATCGAGGGCACGGACCTCGCGGCCGTGGCGGCCGGGTACGTCGCCGTGACACCGCTGCACCTGGACCTCACCTACGAGGCGGGGCTGCAGGACCTCTCTGAACACGACTTCCAGCGGCTGCTCGCCCCGGCCGCGCGGGAGGTCGAATGACGCCCGATCCGGCGACGCGGGCTGAAGAGCTCCGTCGCCACATCGGCTACCACAACCAGCGCTACTACGTCTTCGACGACCCGGAGATCGCCGACGACGAGTACGACGCGCTGCTCGACGAGCTGCGCGCGATCGAGCGTGAGCATCCCGAGCTCGTCACCCCCGAGTCTCCGACGCAGCGGGTGGGCGCCGAGCCGGTCAGCGCGCTGACGAAGGTCACCCACGCGCTGCCGATGCTGTCGCTGGCCAACGCGCGCTCCGCCGACGAGCTGCGCGCCTGGGTCGACCGCATGCGCAATCACCTCGCGCGCGAGGGCATCGAGAGCCCCGGCTTCACCTACGTCTGCGAGCCCAAGGTCGACGGGTTGGCCATCTCGCTGCGCTACGAGGACGGCGTCTTCGTGCGCGGCGCCACGCGCGGCAACGGTGAGGTCGGCGAGGACGTCACCCACAACCTGCGGACGATCCCGTCGATCCCGCTGCGGATCGACGATGCGCCGCCGGTGCTCGAGGTGCGCGGCGAGGTCTACATGTCGCTCCCGGACTTTCAGGCGCTGAACGAGCGGCGCGCCGAGCAGGGGCTCTCGACGTTCATGAACCCCCGCAACAGCGCGGCGGGCACCATCCGCCAGCTCGACCCCAAGCTCGCGGCCGAGCGGCCGCTGTCGCTGTGGGCCTACGGGCTCGGCGTCATCGACGGCCTGCGCTTCGAGCACCACAGCGAGGGCCTGGACTGGCTGCGTGACCACGGGTTCCCGGTCAACAAGGACATCGTGCGGCTGGAGAGCGAGGACGAGGTCGTCGCCCAGTGCCTGGACTGGCAGGAGCGGCGCGGGTCGCTCGACTTCGAGATCGACGGCGTCGTGATCAAGATCGACGACTTCGAGCTCCAGCGCCGGCTGGGCGTCGTCGGCCGCGATCCGCGGTGGGCGATCGCGTGGAAGTTCCCGCCGACGACGAAGGTCACGACGCTGCTCAGCGTCGAGTGGAACGTCGGCAAGTTCGGCGACCTGCGCCCGTTCGCGGTGCTCGAGCCGGTGCAGGTCGGGGGTGTCACCGTGAAGCTCGCGACCCTCCATAACGAGGAGGACATCGAGCGCAAGGATCTGCGCGTCGGCGAGGAGGTCATCGTCCTGCGCGCGGGCGACGTGATCCCGCAGGTCGTCTCACCCGCCCCGCACGTCGCCGAGCAGGCCGACCGCCCGCCGATCCCGCGCCCGCCGGACCTGTGCCCGCGGTGCGGCACGCCGACCGTCAAGCGCGAGGGGCACATCTTCACCATGTGCCCCAACCGCGTGTGTCCCGGCCGGTCGTGGCAGCTGCTCAAGCACTTCGTCTCACGCGGGGCGATGGACATCGACGGGCTGGGCGAGAAGCAGGTCGCCCAGCTGATGGACGCCGGCCTCGTGCGGACGGCCGCGGACTTCTACCGGCTGACGACCGAGCAGCTCGTCGAGCTCGAAGGCTACGCCCAGGTCAGCGCGCAGCGGGTGATCGACGCGATCGCGGCATCGAAGGACCGGCCGTTCGGCCGCGTGCTGTTCGCGATCGGCATCGAGGAGGTCGGCGAGGTCACCGGCCGCAACCTCGCCCAGCAGTTCCGGACCATCGACGCGCTGATGTCCGCGACGCCCGAGCAGGTCGCCGCGACCCCGGGTGTCGGGGAGAAGATGGCCCACACGATCCTCGCGCAGCTCACCGACGAGCACATGGCCGCGCTGATCGAGGACCTGCGTGGGCAGGGCCTGCAGTTCGAGCTCGAGGGCCCGCCGCCCGGCGAGGGTCACCTGGCGGACAAGACGTTCGTCCTGACGGGGACGCTGCCCGATCTGACCCGCGAGGAGGCGACCGAGCGGATCCTCGCCGCGGGCGGGCGGGTGACGTCGAGCGTCTCGAAGAAGACCGACTACGTCGTCGCGGGGGACTCCCCGGGGTCCAAGCTCGCGAAGGCCGAGCGGCTCGAGGTCCCGGTCCTCGACGAAGCGGGACTGCTCGAGCTGCTCGACGGCGACGGCTAGCGGGAGATCGTGAAACGCGCGGTCTTCGGCGCGGCGCGGTTGCCGGCGGTGTCGATCGCGGACACCGTGACGACGTAGGGCCCCGGCTTGAGGGTCGTCCGGCCCATCTTGCCGGTGATGCGCACGGCGTTGCTGCCGGCCTTGCCGCTGACGCGCAGGGTGGCGCGGACGTTGGAGATCCGGCAGGTGGGCTTACGGCGCGTGGCCTTGGTGACGGGCTTGCAGCGCCCGCTGACGCGGCGGCCGGTGGCCGGCTGGCTGATCGTCACGGTGGTCCGGGCCGGCTCGGAGAGGCGGAAGCGCAGGGTCGCCCCCGTGGCCAACCGCCCGCGCTTCGCGGGCGTGAGCTTGGTGCCGACCCGCCAGCGGCGGCCGATCGCGACGGCGCTGATGGTCGGCGCGAGCGTGTCGCCGGTGGCCGCGACCGGCGGATTCGTGGGCGCTGTCGGCGGCGCCGCGGGGGTCTCGGGGGCGGCGGGTGCCGGGGGAGCGGGCGGCGCCGCAGGCGGCGGGACGAACTCGAAGGCGCCGATGTCGGTCGCGGCGCCAACGAGGCGGGGCGCGCCGCCGAGGGCGAGCGGACCGTTGAGCGGGTCGCTGACGCCCGCGTCGATCGTCGGGGAACCGGCCACGGGGCGGTAGTCGCCTGCCGCCGCGTCGGCGAACAGCGGCACCGCGGCGGTCGGGCCGTACTGGTTGCCACCCCCGTTGACGATGCGGGCCGTACCCGCGCCGCCGGAGCTCTGGGCGTTCCAGTTGGAGTTCGTGAGGTTCAGCGTCACGTCCCCGCCTGCGAGCCCGGCCCGCGAGGCGACGTCAGAGGTGATGCCGCGGGCGATGCTGTTCGTCACGTTCATCGTCGACGTGAAGGACGACACGCCGACACGGATCCCGTCGCCCGATGCGGCGGTGGTGATCGCGGTCGCGTTGCGCACCGTGTAGACGGTGTCGGCGCTCGCGGTGCCCGTGAGCGCGTTGACGGTTCCGGGGCCGGTGCCCAAGCAGGCGGTGTTCGTGACGGTTCCGCCCACCATCGAGCAGGCGGTCGTGTTCACCCCGGCCGTGCCGCGCGAGCGGACCAGGGCGCGGTCCAGCAGTGCGCCGGGGGTGATCATGACGGCGTAGGAGTACGTCAGGCCGGGATTCGATCCCACGTCGAGGGCGACGTCGCGGAGCACGCCGGTGTTCTGGATGCGGATGAACGGCGTGGCGTTCGCGGCCATGTGCCCGTGCAGGACGGGCAGCGGCAGGGCGGGGTCGCCGTGGACGGTGATCCCCGGCCTGACGTCGGGCAGTCCCGCGTAGGGCGTGGTGCCCGCCGCGTAGTAGTCGCCGGGGGCCAACCGGACGTCATCGCCCGCGCCTGCTGCGGCCAGGGCGTAGTTGAGCTTGCATGGTGTCTCGGCGGCGCACGGCGTGGCCGCGCGGGTGCTCGCGGGATCTGCGTGCAGGGTGGCCGCGGAGGATGGCGCCGCAGCCACGCCGGTCGCGACGGCCGCCAGGACAGCGGCGGTGAGCGGGCGGCGACGGCACATGCGGGTGGCTCCGTTCGGTCGGGTAGGCACGCTGCGGACGCTATGTCCGGGCGCCGGCCGCGTCTGTCGTGTCCGTGACACACCGGACGTAGCATCCGGATATGGACGCCATCGACCATCTCGACCTCGTCGTCACCGATCTCGAACGCAGCCTCGCCTTCTACAAGGGCCTCCTCCTGCCGCTGGGGTACTCCCGGGCGGTGGAGATCGACGGTGAGCGCGGCGAACGCGTCGTCTACCTCGGCCGGGTCGGCGGGATGGGCTCCCTGAGCCTGCGCGCCGCCCAGTCGGACGCGCACGCGACGCCGTACGACCGGTACGCCGTCGGGATCCACCACATCGCCTTTGCTGCGGCGTCGCGCGCGGTGGTCGACCAGGTGGGCGCCTGGGCCGCGGCGAACGGGGGAGAGATCGAGAGCGGACCCGAGGTCTACGGCTACACGCCGGGCTACTACGCGGTGTTCCTGCACGATCCCGACGGGATCAAGCTCGAGATCGTCCATCGGCCGAGCGAGCGGGACCTGGTCAGCGCGGTCGAGACCCTGACGGCGCGCGTCGCCGAGCTCGAAGCGCGATTGGGGTGACGAAAGCCCCGCTCAGCGGGCAAAACGTCCGGCGGAGACCGGCTGGAGTCTCAGCCTCGACGTGAGGCTGAGGTTTCCCCGTTATCCGTCCCAGCGCGCAATCGCCGCCGCGATCCGGTCCTGCGCGCCATGAGCCGTAAAGATCCCGACCCGCTGCATGAGCACCGCAAACGCCACATCCCCGCCGTCACGCGCCGGGCAGTACCCCGCCAGCGCGCTCACGCCGTTCAGCGTCCCGGTCTTGGCGCGGCACTTCCCCGCCGCGGGCGTCCCGCGCATCCGGCGGCGGATGGTCCCGGTGCTGCCCGCCAGCGCCATGGACTCCCTGAACGCGGGGCCGCTCTCCTGGCCGGCCATCCGCTCGAGCAGGCGCACGACCTGCCGCGGCGTGGTGCGGTTCTCGCGCGACAGCCCGGAGCCGTCGACCAGCCGCGGGCGGATGCCGAAGTCGTCGAGCGTGTCGCGCGCGACCGCTGTGCCCTGGGCGGTGGTCCCCAGCGTCCCGTGCCGGTCGCCCAGGCCCTTCAGCAGCATCTCCGCGAGGTAGTTGTCCGACGGGACGTTCGTCGCCCGCGCGAGGTCGCGCAGCGGCGGCGACGACACCCGCGCGATCTCGACCGGCGCCTCGGGCGCCGACTTCCGGGTGCCGACCTTGCCCACCTTGACGCCCTCCCGTCGCAGCGCGGCGGTCAGCTTGCTCGCGGCGTACCCCGCGGGACTGGCCTGCAGGCGGCGTCCGTCCCAGCCCCGGTTGACCGAGAGGGCGCGCAGCTGCCCGCCGAGCCAGCGGTCGTAGCCGAAGTTCGAGTCCGGTCCCCCGATGCGCTCGTCCCACGCGCCGTCGTCGCCGTGGACCGCGTCGACGAGGGTGACGCCCGCGGTCGCGACGGCCCGCGCCAAGCGCTCGAGCCCGCTGGTCGTGAGCGTCGGATCGCCCGCGCCGATCACGAAGAGGTCCCCGTCGATGACTCCGTCGGCGTCGGGGGCGACCTCGGCGGCGGCGACGGTCGGCACCGTGAACGCCGGACCGTCGCGCAGCAGCACGCTCGCCGTCGTATAGAGCTTCTCCACCGAAGCGGGGATGCGGGGAGCGTCCGCGCGCCAGCTGAACAGCTCGCGTCCCGAATCCACATCGCGCACGTAGGCGCCGGAGAGCCCTCCGGCGAACCGCATCTCCTTGGCCAGCTTGGCCTTCAGCGTGGCGGCGGTGGTCGCGGCTGCCGGGGCAGAACCGGCCGCAAAGGCCACGAAAAGGGTGATCAAGAACGCGAGTCGGCGCACGATCACCTAGAACACCACAGGAGTCCGACGGGATGCGGTCTGACGGCGGAGTTGTCTGCCATGCACCTACACTGAATTCGGAGCATCATGGGCAAGGTCGTCAATCTCGAGCCGGGTAACGGCGGTCAGCGCGGAAGGCGCCGACCGAAGCGCTCGAAGACGGCCCTGGTCCTGGGCGGTGGCGGCTTCACCGGCGGGGTCTACGAGATCGGCGCCCTGCGCGCACTCGATCTCCTCTCGGTCAACCGCACCGTCAACGAGTTCGACGTCTACGTCGGCACCTCGGCCGGCTCGTTCGTCGCGGCGCTCGCGGCCAACGGCATCACGCCCGAGGAGATGATGCGGGTCGTCAACAACCAGGTGCCGACGCCGTTCCGCGACGTCTCGCTGGCGAATCTGCTGCGGCCCAACCTCGTGGAGTTCGCCAAGAAGGGTGTGGCCCTGCCGTGGCAGGCGGCCAAGGTCGTGCGTCAGATGGCGGGCGATCTCGGCCAGGTCTCGGCGCTGGACCTCGTCCTGGGCGTCGCCGAGGGCCTGCCGTCCGGGCTGTACTCGGGCAGCGGCATCGATCACTACCTGCGCACGGTGCTCTCGGACCCCGACCGCACGAACGACTTCCGCGAGCTCGGCCCCGAGCTCTACCTCGCCGCGACGGACCTCGACACGTGCGAGCGCATCGTGTTCGGGACCGAGGAGTGGAGCGACGTCCCGATCTCCAAGGCCGTGAGCGCGTCGACCGCGCTGCCGATGGTCTACAAGCCCGTCGAGGTGCGCGGACGCGAGCTTGTCGACGGCGGCATCGTCTCGACGACGAACCTCGACATCGCCGTGGAGGCGGGCGCGAAGTTCATCGTCGTCGTCAATCCGCTCGTCCCGTACGTCAACGACTTCTCCAAGCCGCACCGCACGCTGTTCGGCACGCGGCCGCGGCACGTCAGCGACATGGGCTTCCCGCAGATCGGCTACCAGACGTTCAAGTTGCTGGCCTACCAGCGCCTGCACGAGATGGCGCGCCAGTGGGAGCAGCGCTACCCGGGCGTCGACATCGTGCTCATCGAGCCCGAACCGGACGACAGCCTGATGTTCGAGACGTCGATGATGAACTACGCCAAGCGGGTCGACATCGCCCGCCACGGCTTCCAGTCCGTCACGCTGCGCCTGGCCGAGGAGTACGACTCGTTCCACGAGATCTGCGCGCGGCACGGCATCGAGATCTCCGCGACGCGGGTCCGCAAGGTGGTGCGCCACTTCGCCAAGGAGGAGGAGCGCACGCGGGCCTGGCGCAAGATC
>SYBY01000416.1 GCA_005788585.1 Actinomycetota bacterium
CAACCTCATCCCGCACTTCGCCGGTAATCCGTTCTCGGACTTCGGGCTCTCGGACATGGCGAAATCCGGGGAGAACGACTCGCTCCTCGCCGTGTTCTACGGGTCGACCTTCGCGATGGCGACGGTCGCGCTCGTGTCCGGTGCCATCGCCGACCGGGCGCGCTTCCTTCCGTGGGTGCTCTTCGCGGGGCTGTGGGCCACCTTCAACTACTTCCTCGTCGCGGGCTGGGTGTGGAGCCCCGGGGGCTGGGTCTTCGACCTCGGCGACACGCTGGGCTTCGACGTCTCGACGATCGACTACGCCGGCGGTACCGCGGTCCACATCAACTCGGCCGCCGCCGCCCTGGCCCTCGCGATCGTGCTCGGCAAGCGTGTCGGGTTCGCGAAGGGCGCCGACAAGGCGCACAACGTGCCGCTGACGCTCATCGGCGTGGCGATCCTGTTCATGGGGTGGTTCGGCTTCAACGGCGGCGCCGCCGCGCTGACGGAGTTCGAGGGCCTCGGCCTGATCATCGTCAACACGTTCTCCGCGGCGACGGCGGGCATCCTCGGCTGGATCGCCATCGAGCGCATCAAGGAGGGGAAGGCCACCTCGATCGGGGCGGGCTCCGGCGCGATCGCCGGCCTCGTGGCGATCACCCCGGCGTGCGCGAACGTGACCCCGCTGTGGGCGATCGTGCTCGGCCTCCTCGCCGGTGGCCTGTGCTCCCTGGCGGTCGAGATGAAGTACAAGTTCGGCTTCGATGACTCCCTCGACGTGGTCGCCATCCACGGCGTCGGCGGCTTCGTCGGCTGCTGGGCGCTTGGCTTCTTCGCCACCGACACCGGGCTGTTCTTCAGCGGCAACTTCGAGCAGCTCATCGTCCAGGTGCTCGCGTCTGTCGGCGTGGCCCTCTTCTCGGTGATCATCACGTTCATCATCGGGTTCGCCATCGAGAAGACGATCGGGTTCCGGGTCGAGAACGAGGCGGAACTCGCCGGCGTGGACCTGGTGGTCCACGGCGAGGAGGCGTACGCCTTCGAGACCGATCGCGAGCCGGTCCCGGCCTGACCTCCCTACGGGGCGAACGACGGGCCGTTCCCTGTACCTCAGTCGCAGGGGGCGGCCCGTTGTGTTCTCCGGCTGGCCTAGCCTGAAGGCATGCCGGACATCGAGAGCCGCGACGACTGCGAGCGCCTCGTGCGCGAGTTCTACGCGCGGGCCTTCCAGGACGAGATCATCGGCTGGCTGTTCACCGACGTGGCCAAGCTCGACCTCGAGGCGCACGTCCCGCAGATCACGTCGTTCTGGGAGACCGTGCTGCTGAACACCGGCACCTACCGCGGCAGCCCGTTTCCCCCGCACGCCGACCTCCACGCGAAGGTCGGGCTGCGAGAGGGGCACTTCGGCCGGTGGCTGGCGCTGTGGATGGGGACGGTGGACGACCTCTTCGAGGGCGAGAGGGCCGAGCAGGCGAAGGCCCACGCGCTGCGCGTCGCCCAGGCGTTCTACCGGCGGCTGCAGAGCTTCCCGTCACCGGCCGACGCGCACCAGCCCGGCGGCGGCCTGACGGTCACGCAGCACGGGCCGGACGCCGCCTAGGCGGTCCAGGTCGCCCGCGGGTCCGGCAACGGGGTGAGCTGCTGCTCGATCGCCGCGCGCTGCGGCTCGTACCAGGGCGGCAGGATGGTCTTCGTCCCGAGCTCCTCGACCGGCCCGTCGACGGTGAAGCCGGGCGCGTCGTCGGCGATCTCGTACAGGATCCCGCCGGGCTCGCGGTAGTAGATCGAGTGGAAGTAGTGGCGGTCGACGATTCCGCTGGTGTCCACGCCCGCGCCGCGCAGGTGCTCCTCCCAGCGCGGGTGCTCCGCGGCGGTGGTCCCGAGCGCGACGTGGTGCACCGTGCCGCCGCCCTGCAGGCCGCGCGCGTGCGGTGGCGGGTCGAACGCGATCGTGCCGCCACGGCGCTCGCCGCGCAGCTCGAAGACGTCGTCGCCGAGGGCGGTCGCGCCCATGATCTCGGTGAGCATGTGCGCGCTCTGCTCGGGGCGCATGCTGAACATGCGCACGCCGTCGAAGCCGCGCAGCGCGTGCTCGGGCGGGATCTCCGGGTGCCGGGCGCTGAGCGTGCCGTCGGCGTCGCTGACGATCAGCTCGTGGCGCAGGCCTTCGGGGTCGCTGAACTCCAGGGCGTTCTGGTCGCGCACGACATACGCGTCGTCGAGCGCGCCGAGCCGCTGCTCCCAGAAGTCGATCGCCTCGGTGCTCCCGACGCGCCAGACGATCCGGTGCACCATCCCGCCGCCCGCGCGGCCCCGTGGCGCGCCCGGGTACTCGAAGAACGTGATGTCGGCGCCGGGGCTCCCGACCTCGTCGCTGTAGAAGAGGTGGTAGACCGTCGGCTGGTCCTGGTTGACCGACTTGGCGACGAGCCGCAGGCCCAGGACCCCGGTGTAGAACGCGACGTTCGCGGGCGCGTCGCCGGTGATGGCGGTGACGTGGTGGATGCCCTCGAGTCGCATGCGCTCAGCTCAGCTCTTTCGCGGCGAACGCGCGGAGCTTCTCGGCGGCGCCGGTGATCGGCGGCCCGTGGCCCAGCAGCAGCACCGACGGCTCCAGTTCGACGAGGCGGCGCTCGGACTCGCGGTTGCGCTCGGGATCGAAGGTGAACGGGCCGAACGGCTGACGCAGGCCCGGCATGGTCGTGAAGATGTTCATGTTGAAGAAGACGTCGCCGGCGACCAGGACACGGTCGCGCTCGCGCCAGAGCGAGATGTGGCCGGAGGAGTGGCCGGGCGTCTCGAGCACCGTGAAGTCGCCGACCGTGTCACCTTCGGCAAGCTCGGTGTCGACCTCGACCCCCGCGAAGCCCGCGGTCGCGCGGCCGAACGCGCCGAGCTTCGTCTCGGGAACCCCGGTGCGCGCCGGTTCGGCGTCCTTGGCGCCCACGAGCAGCGGCACGCCGAGCGCGTGCTTGAGGTGCTTGGCGCCGCCCATGTGATCGCCGTGCGCGTGCGTGATCACGATGCGCTGGATCCGGCTGCCCAGCTCCTTGGCGAGCTTCTTGCCGCTGGGCGGGATCCCGGTGTCGACGAGGGTGTCGCCGAGGAGGTAGGCGTTGATCCCGTCGCGCGGGATGAGGGGGATCTGGAAGACGTCGTCTGCGAGCTGGCGCATGAGCGGAACCTACCTGACGGCCTGGTCTAGAATTTGCGCAGGAGATGTGGCCCTTTCGCTCACGCAAGCAGTTCGACGCCTTCGGGCGGCCGGTGATGCGGCGCAGGGTCTCCGCGCCGCCGCCCGCGCGGGACACGCACTACCACGCGCCCGACGCGACGCCGGATGAGGTGCCGAACCCCGTCCGGATCGGGTTCGACGGCTACGAGCTCGAGCCGGTGCGGGGACCGCTCTCGGGCTTGGAGCATGGTGGCTCGCCACCGTGGCACTCGGGTACCGGAGCGTGAACACCGACGAAAGACCCGCTCAGCGGGCACAACGTCGGCGTTAGGGTCCGAGCATGTCCCAGCCGGTCCTCACCGAGCGCCGCGACGGCGTGCTGCTCATCACCCTGAACCGTCCCGAGGCGCGCAACGCGGTGAACCTCGCGCTCGCCGAAGGGCTCGCCGCCGCGCTCGAGGAGCTCGACGGCGATCCCACCCTCGCCGTCGGCGTCCTGATCGGTGCGGGTGGTGGGTTCTGCGCGGGCATGGACCTCAAGGCGTTCGCGGCGGGAGAGCCGCGGCCATGGATCGAGGACCGGGGCTTCGCCGGCATCGTCGAGGCGCCGCCGGCCACCCCGCTCATCGCCGCGATCGAGGGGTTCGCCGTCGCCGGAGGCCTGGAGATCGCGCTGGCGTGCGATCTCATCGTGGCCGCCCGCGGGGCGAAGCTCGGCGTTCCCGAGGTCAAGCGGTCCATCGTCGCCGCGGGTGGCGCGCTGCTGCGCCTGCCCCAGCGGCTGCCCGCGGGCATCGCCGCTGAGATGGCGTTCACCGGTGACCCGATCACCGCAGAGCGCGCACACGACCTCGGTCTCGTGAATCGCGTCGCCGAACCTGGCCAGGCGGTCGAGGTCGCGCTTGAGTTCGCGGCGACGATCGCCGCGAACGGCCCGCTCGCGCTCGCCGCCACGAAGCGCATCCTCACCGAAGGACGGGGGTGGTCCGAGGACGAGTTCTTCCCCCGTCAGCGGCCGATTGCCGACCCGGTGCTGGCGTCGGAGGACGCGCGCGAAGGCGCTCGGGCCTTCGCCGAACGCCGCCCCCCGCGGTGGCAGGGCCGCTAACCGGTCCGTTATCACGCTGCGGACCCACTTGTACACGCGGTCCAGGCCCAACCGCCCTGGGGATGAAATCCCCCCAAACCCCTTGTTTGCGGGGTCCCGCGTGCCGACAATCGACCCATGGTGGGTCGACTGCAGCAGATCGTCGCCTTCGGCGGCGGAGGCTTCTCGATGGAAGCGGGAAACCCGCTCCTCGATGACTACGTGCTCGGCCTGACCGGCAAGGAACGGCCGAAGGTCTGCTTCGTCCCGACCGCGTCCGGCGACGCCGATCACTACGTCGTCCGCTTCTACCGCGCGTTCAACGCGGCGCGGTGCGAGCCCTCGCACGTCTCGATGTTCCGCCGCGACAAGGGCGGCGGCATCGACGAGTGCGTCGGTGAGCACCTGCTCCAGCAGGACCTCATCTACGTCGGCGGCGGCAGCGTCATCTCGCTGCTCGGCGTCTGGCAGGCCCACGGCATGGACGAGATCCTGCGCGAGTGCTGGGAGCGCGGCATCGTGCTCTGCGGCCTGTCCGCCGGGTCGCTGTGCTGGTTCGAGCAGTCGGTCACGGCGTTCCACGGCCGCCCGCAGCGCGTCGAGGGCCTCGGCCTGCTGCCGTACTCCAACTGCGTGCACTACGACGGCGAGCCCGCACGGCGCACCGAGTACCACCGGTTCCTGCAGGACGGGATGATCCCCGGCTACGCCGCCGAGGACGGTGCGGCGCTGCACTTCATCGGGGACGACCTCGCGAAGGTCGTCTCGTCCCGCCCGAAGGCCAAGGCGTACCGCGTCGAGGACACCGGGGGTGAGGTGAGCGAAGTGGCGATCCAGCCGACCTACCTGGGGGCCGGGACCCTCTCGCTCGCGGCGGCCTGAGACACTTCCGCGCACGGATGCGCACGATCTTCGCCATGGGGGGCGGGGGCTTCACCATGGAGCCCGAGAATCCCGCCCTCGACGACTACATCCTCTCGCTGTCCGGCAAGCCGGTGCCGAAGCTGCTCTTCCTCCCCACGGCCAGCGGGGATCCGAACGAGCACATCCACAAGTTCATGAGCGCGTTCGGGCACAAGATGTGCGAGCCCGACCACCTCTCGCTCTTCCGGTTGGGCTCCAACCCGGTCGATCTCGAGGAGCACCTGTTCGCCCAGGACATCATCTACGTGGGCGGCGGGTCGATGCGGAACCTGCTGGCGATCTGGCGGGTCCACGAGCTCGACCGCATCCTGCTCGAATGCTGGGAGCGCGGGGTCGTCCTCGCCGGCCTCAGTGCCGGCGCGATGTGCTGGATGGAGTGGGGCGTGACGAAGAGCGGCGGGCGGCCGGAACCATGCGAGGGTATGGGCCTGCTGCCCGGATCGCTGACGGTGCACTACGACGGCGAGGCCGACCGGCGTCCCGTCTACCTCCAGGGAGTCGCCGACGGGACGCTCCCCGCCGGGTACGCCGCCGACGACGGCGTCGGCCTGCTCTTCCGCGAGCGCGAGTTCGTCACGGCAGTCTCGTCACGGCCCGGAGGGCGGGCGTTCCACGTCGAGCGTCGCGACGGTGAAGCGGTCGAGGAACCGCTGGATGTGACGTACCTCGGGGGCGTCCAGCCTGCCAACCCGCGGGCGTCGGACGACGTGCGGGAATTCCGCGCAACGAGGTACCGCGCAATGGGTCGCTAACCACTTTTGGGAAGTGGCGCATGGCTATGTGTCCATGCCTAGGCTTTGACCCCACTGATCCCGGGAACATAGGACTGAAGTGGAGAGCTCACCCTCGCCTTCCTCTCCCATACGCGTACTCGTCGCCGACGATGAACCGCCGCTCCGCGAAGCCGTCTGCGAGCTGATCGCGGACGATCCCGCCTGCGTGGTCGTCGGGCAGGCGCCGAACGCCGACGAGGCCCTGCGCCTGGTGGGCGAGTGCGACCCCGATGTCCTGCTCGTGGACGTCAAGATGCCGCTGGGCGGCGGAGTGCGTGTCGCCCAGGAGCTCCAGCTGCAGGGCTCTCGGGTGCGCGTCATCGCCCTCTCGGCCTACGCCGACCGGGCGACCGTCGTCAAGCTGCTGCGCGCCGGCGCGGTCGGCTACCTCGTCAAGGGTGCGTCGTCGGCGGAGATCATCCAGGCGATCCACCGGGCCGCGCGCGGGCAGTCGAGCATGTCGGCCGACACGATGGCGGGCGTCATCGATGCCCTGTCGGGTGACATCGCCGAGCAGCGGGCCGCCGACCAGATGCAGCGGCACACCGACGAGCGCACCCGCGGCCTGCTGGAGCTGGCACCGGATGCCGTCGTCGTCGCCGATGAGCACGGCGAGATCGTCCTCGTCAACCAGCAGACCGAGCGGATGTTCGGGTACGACCGCTCGGAGCTGCTCGGTCGCCGCGTCGAGCGCCTGCTCCCCGAGCGGTTCATCGGGCGGCACGTCGGCCACCGGGCGGGCTACATGGAGGATCCGCGCACGCGCGAGATGGGCGTCGGGCTGGAACTTGCCGGACGTCGCGCGGACGGCACGGAGTTCCCGGTCGACATCTCGCTCTCGGCGATCGAGGAGGAGGGAGGCAAGCTGGTCACGGCCTTCGTCCGGGACGCCACCGAGCGCAAGGCGCAGGAGGCACTGCACCGCCGCGACACCGAACGTCGCGCGCTGCTCGGGCACCTCGTCTCGGTCGCCGAGGACGAGCGCCAGCGGATCGCCGCCGACATCCATGACGACTCGATCCAGGCCATGGCCGCCGCGAGCATCCGGCTGCAGATCCTCCGCCGCCGGTTGCAGGGGCCCGACGAGCTCATGATGCTCGACGAGCTGGCGAACACCATGGACCTCGCCATCGAGCGTCTGCGCCACCTGCTGTTCGAGCTGCGGCCGCCGGCGCTGGACCGGGAGGGCATCGTGCCCGCGCTCCAGCTCTACCTGCGTGAGTCCGGGACCGACGTCGCCTACCGCCTCGAGGAGGGCTTGCAGGACGAGCCGCCGCCCGAGACGCGCGTCATCCTCTATCGCCTCGCGCAGGAGGCGCTGACGAACGTTCGCAAGCACGCCCGGGCCGAGCACGCCCTCGTGCTGCTCGATCAGCGGGAGGGCGGCTACCTCCTCCGGGTCTCCGACGACGGCGTCGGATTCTGCGTCGACGAGGCCGAGCCCGTGCCCGGCCACCTGGGCCTCGCGGCGATGCGCGAGCGCGCTGAGCTCGCGGGCGGCTGGCTGCGCATCGACAGCGCGGCGGGCGCGGGGACGACCGTCGAGTGCTGGATCCCGCCCCACGAGCCCGTCCCCGTAGAGGCCTGACCGATGGCGACAGCTTGGGACCCCGCCCCGGGGCGGGAGATCAGCGTCCTGATCGCCGAGGACGACGAGCAGATGCGGCTCGCGCTCTCGAGCTTCATCGAGACGGAGCCGGGGTTCGCGCTCGTGGCCGCCGTCGGGGACGCGCAGGAGGCGATCGACCTTGCGGTCGTGCTTCGGCCAGACGTGGTCGTCGTCGACGTGAACATGCCTCGCGGCGGGGGCACCCGGGCGACGCGCGAGATCCGGCGGCGCACGCCTGAATGCCGCGTGCTGGCGCTGTCGGCGGCGAACGACCGTGCGACGGTGCTGGCGATGGTCGAGGCGGGCGCGTCGGGCTATCTCGTCAAGGGCGGCCCTGTCCAGGAGATCAGCGACGCGATCCGGCGCGCGGCGACGGGGCGGTCGAGCCTGTCGGCCGAAGTCGCGGGGAAGGTCGTCGAAGAGCTGGCCGGCGAGCTGCAGACGCGCCGCCGGCGCGAGCGGCGCATGGCGTCGCGCCTGGCGCGGATCCGGGGCCTCATGGACGACCCCGCGCGGATGGGGATCGTGCTCCAGCCCGTGTGTCGCCTGGACGACGGGGTGCCGGTGGGGCATGAGGCGCTGGCCCGCTTCGCGGGGCGGCCGCAGCGGCCGCCCGACCACTGGTTCCGCGCTGCCGGGACCGTCGGCGTCGGTGAGGAGCTCGAGCTGCTGGCCGTCGAGCGCGCCCTCGAACGGCTCAGGGATCTCCCGGAGGGGACCTTCCTGTCCGTCAACGGCTCCCCGTCCACGTTCGGCAGCGCCGCGGCCCATCGTCTCCTCACGGCGGTGCCCACCCATCGGCTGGTGCTCGAGATCACCGAACACGCGCCGGTCGCGGACTACGGCGCGCTGGCGGCTGACCTCGGCCCGCTGCGGGCACGTGGGGCGTTGCTGGCCATCGATGACGCGGGGGCCGGCTTCGCGAGCCTGCGCCACATCCTGCGTCTGGCGCCCGACATCATCAAGCTCGACCGGTCGCTCGTCGCGGACATCTCCCACGACACGGCACAGCAGGCGCTCGCCGGGGGCCTGATCTCGTTCGCCGAGAAGATGGGCGCGACGATCGTGGCCGAGGGCATCGAGCGCGACGACGAGCTCGCGATGCTCCGCGAGCTCGGCGTCACGCACGGCCAGGGGTACCTGCTGGCCAAGCCGGCCGTGGCGCCGGCACGCGGCGCCACGGCCTCCTGAGCTAGGCGGTCGGGACGGGCACGCGCGCCGCGGTCGGGCGCGGCACGGGCTCGGGCTTGGGCGGTGCGCTGCGCGGGGTGTCGTCGTCGCCGGGCTCGTCGCCCGCGGCGCGCGCAATGCCCATCGCGAGCGCAGTGATGAAGGCGCCGCACAGCAGCAGCATGAGGAGGGCGGCCGGGGTCCACAGCCAGCCCGGGACGTAGTCCTTGCGCTCGGTCTGCATGACCTCGTGGTCGGAGAGGAACGTGGCGGTGAACTGGTCCGGGCGGGTGACGCCCGGCGTCGGGATGCTCGGCTCGCGCGGGAGGAACAGCGGGAGATTGAGCATCGCGCGGTCCGCGTTGATGCGGATCGACGTCTTCCACGTGCCGTGCAGCGGCACCGGGCCGTCCGTGCGGTACAGGCCGGGCGCGACCTCCTCCATGCGGCGCGTGATGATGCCGCCGCCCTGCCAGGCGGTGACCGAGCGCCACTCGGGGTTCTTGGCGATCTCGTCCGGGATCCGGGCGGTGACGATGGCCTGCCGCTCGCCCGACGCGCTCGGGACGGGCGTGAGCGTCACTTGCGCCTGCATGTCCGCCGGGTTCGACGTCCAGAGCGCGTTCGCGCCGAGCACCACCAGGACGCCCGCCGCGGCCCACGCGGCGGTGCGGCGGGTCTTCTGGACGGGGAGGTTGCCGCGCATGCCCGCGCCGAGCAGGGCGCCGAGCAGGCCGCCGGCCAAGCCGGCGAGGATCGCGGTGGGCAGGCCCTCGGCGATGATCGCGGTCGTCCACGGAGTCGGCATCGCGACCTGCGAGTACGCGTACATGCCGGCGAAGCTCGCGAGGCCGACGACCGGCCCGGCGATCAGGCCGAACTTCAGCGGCTCGCGGACGAGCTTGCGGTTCCAGGCCAGGGCCTCGATGACGAGCGCCTCGACGATGAACAGCGGCATCGACGGCGCGGTCTGCCCGAGCGCGATGACCGCGAGCTCCATCGCCCCGCGGGCGACGAGATAGAACGCGGCGACCCGCAGCGCGCCGCCGCGGCCGAGCCACAGCCGGCCGCAGATGAGGGCGAGGGCGCCGGCGACCGACATGAGCAGCGGCTGCCACACCAGGCGGTACTGCTGGATGCCCCAGTCGAACTCCGTCGCCCAGAACGCGATGGCGAAGAGCAGCGCGCCGGGCAGCGTCACGCGGACGATCTGCTCACCCAGCGAGCGGGCGGGATCGGAGGGCTTCTGGCCCACCGCGCGCTTGGCCTCGAGTACGAGGACCGCAAGCACCGGCACGGAGAGGATCGCGCCGTTGATCATGACGAGGTGGGTCGGGCCCCAGAGCGTGACGTCCTGGCCGAACATGCGGTGCCAGACGTCGTCGAGGGGGAAGCCGGTGAGGGCGAACGCGCCGCAGATGAGCATGAGCAGGCCGCCGACCGGGGCGGTCATGCCGCCGGGGAGGCGGACCGCGCGGACCGACGGGTGCTTGGCCGTCTGGTGCAGGCCGATGGAGAGCAGGCCCGCGGCGAAGAGCGAGTAGAGCGCGTAGAGGATGAAGTAGTGCGAGGGGTTCGCGAGCGGGCCCTCGTCGCGGCCGACGCCGGCGTGCAGGGAGATGTCCCAGAAGACGCCGAAGCCCCCGGAGATCAGGCCGATGGTGCCGACGGCGAACGGCAGTGCCGCCCACGGCTCCATGCCGAGCAGCCGGCCGGTGGTGTCCCCGGCGCGCTGCAGCAGCGTGGTCTTGCCCTTGATGTGGGCGAGCACGAGCCAGAGCAGCAGCGCCGTGGTGAACGATGCGAACAGCGTGGCGATGGCGATCTGTGCCTCGGGGGCGCCCGCGGCGGGCGCGTCCGCGGCGGCGAGAAGTGTGGTCATCCGGTGAGACTCCTGCGAGCTGCGGGACGGAATGTACAGAGGTGTATGTACAGCACTGTATGTACAGACCTGTAGGACGCCCTGTCAAGCCTTCGTCTGTGAGCGGGGACACACGGACGGGCCGGGATAAGCTCTTCGCGTGTCCACCCCCCGCATGAACGCCGACGAGCGGCGCAACCAGCTGCTCGACATCCTCTGCGACATCGTGCTCAGTGAGGGGTTCGCCGCGGTGTCGATCGACCGCATCGCGCGCGAGGCGACCATCGCCCGCACCGTCATCTACTCGCACTTCGGCAACCTCGACGGGATGATGGACGCCCTCGTCGACCGCACCGCCGACCGGGCGCTGGCGCAGGTCCGCAGCGTCGTCCCGGACTTCCCCATCAGCGAGGACCCGGCTGACGTGCTGGCCGAGGCGATCGGCACGTTCACGAGTGTCGTCCGCAGCGACCCCGTCACGTGGCGGATCGCGCTGCTGCCTGCCGACGGCGCCCCTGCTCAGCTGCGCGAGCGGCTCGGCGCCGCACGCACCGCGATCGAGACCCTCCTGTCCCCGCTCGTGGAATGGGGCATCGAGGCGCTCGGCGTGCGCGACCTGGAACTCGACGTGGAGTTGGTGTCCCACGCGATCGTCCTGCTCGGCGAGGACGGCGCGCGCCTGACGCTGACCGATCCGGACCGCTATCCGCCCGAGCGTCTGAAGGCGTTCGCGCGCTCGCTGATCGTCGTCGCGACGTCGCGGGCGTAGCGCTCGCCCGCTACGCGGCGAAGCCGCGGAGCATCCCGCGCTGCACGACGATGACCGCTTCCTCGGGCGTCATCTCACCGTGCTGCATGGCGCGGTTCGCGGACAGCATGAGCCCCTCGAGGGCGAAGCCGATGGCCAGCGGCGAGAGGTCGCGAGTGAACTCGCCGGCGGCCTGGGCCTCCTCGATGAGCGGGAGCACCATGGCGTCGAACGCCTCGCGGGCCTCGGCGTGGTGGCGCGGATCCTGGTCGGCGATGAGGCCGTACGGCTCGCTCATGCCGAGGAGCTGCGTGATGAGGCGGCCGAGGCGGGCGCTGGGCCCTTCGCCATCTTCGCCCGACGCGAGCGCGACAGCGATCACCTCCTGCGCACGGCCGAATGCCTGCTCGCGCAGCGCGTTGACGACCTCCTCGCGGGACGCGAAGTGGCGGTACAGCGTCGCGCGGCCCACGCCCGACGCCTCGGCGATCTGGACCATGCTCGCCTCGGGGTCGGCCGCGATCAGCTGTGCGGCGTGCTCAAGGATCTTCGTCCGGTTGCGCTCCGCGTCAGCCCGGGGTGAGCGGGTGCCGTTCGTGGCCATGTGCGGCGATGATATTGAACGTGGACGTACAGAGGTGTACGGGGACCCTAAAACGGGTCACTGTGCCTCACTGTGGACCGTCAGGGTCAACGATCGCGGGCCTCCGGCGTCGCGGTGCTCACACAGGTAGACGCCCTGCCACGTCCCGAGATCGAAGCGTCCGCGCGCGACCGGCAGGGTCAGCGAGGGCCCGAGCAGCGACGCCTTGATGTGCGCCGGCATGTCGTCGGGCCCTTCGAGGGTGTGGGTCCAGCCCGCGAACCGCTCGGGGACGGCGTCGTTGAACCACGTCTCGAAGTCGCGGCGCACGTCGGGGCTGGCGTTCTCGTTGAGCGTCAGCGACGCGGACGTGTGCCGGATGAAGAGGTGTGCGAGGCCGATCTCGATGTCGCGCAGCTCGGGCACGGCGCCGGCGATCTCGTCGGTGATGAGGTGAAAGCCGCGCGGACGGGCGCGCAGCGTGATGTCCCGGCGGATCCAGGTCATGGGGTCACTCTGGCAGTCGCGCCCCGGCCATGTCGACCCGCGCGCCGCGGAACGGCACGCCCTCCGCCTCGAGCAGCGCCCGCTGGCGGTCTCCCTGGGTCAGCGACCCGTCGGCGCGGACCACCCGCCACCACGGCAGGGTGGGGTCGTCGGCGTCCCGCAGCACGGCTCCGGCGAAGCGCGGCGCCCCGGGGGACACATCGCCGTAGGTCCGCACGAACCCTTCGGGGATGTCGTGGATGCGCTGGAGGACGCGATCGCTCAGTGATGCTCTACCATCCGCCGCCGCATGCCGCCGCTCATCGATCTGCGCAAGCCGCGCGACCTGGGGGATCTCCTCGCCCTCACGTTCACGCTGTGGTGGCGTCACCTGGGCGTGTTCCTCACGCTCGCGTTCGTGCTCATCGCGCCGGCGGTGGTGCTGGTCGACGGTGTCTGGGTCGGCAGCCTGTTCGACCCGGAGAGCACGAACACCGCGGGGGAGGCGGTCAGCCAGATGCTCTTCACCTTCGTCATCCCGCCGCTCATCACGGCCGTCCACGTCGTCGCGGTGGTCGACATCGTGGCGGGCCGGCAGCCGTCGGTCGGAACGTCGCTGCGCGCGGCGGCCGGCCGGTCGTTGCCGCTGGTCGCGGCGACGTTCCTGTACTCGATCGTCGTGTTCGCGGGCTTCATCGCGCTCATCATCCCGGGGATCTGGCTGGCTGTCGCGTGCTACTTCACGGCGCAGCACGTCGCGTACGACCGCGAGATGGGGGCGGTCCAGGCTGTCGGCGCCAGCTACGACCTCGTCAAGGGGTCGTGGTGGTGGACCTTCGCCGTGCTGCTGGTCGTCGGCCTCATCGTGTTCGCCCTCCTGCTGCCCGTGGTGGGCCTGGGCTTCATCGTGTCGGTCCTGATCGGCGGCCTGCCCGGCGGCATCCTGCTGATCGTCGGCATCGTCGCCGTCAACACGGTCGTCTACTCGTTCGGCGCGCTCGCCGGCACACTGCTCTTCTTCGACCTCCGCGCCCGCAAGGGCGCCGACGTCCCACTCCCCGAACCCGGCCCCTTCGGCCCGGCCCCAGAACGCCCGACGTTCACCTGAACTGGTGGGCTACACCGCAGCGAGGGAAGAAGGAGGCGCAGCCGAGTTCTTCCGGCTGAACACCGAGGCCCCTGGCCGAGGTTTTCAGCGTTCGCCAGGCGTCTTCGCCGGATACAGCGACACCGGCACCGACAGGTCCAGTGCCGTGCGGATGATCCGCGACTGCTCCGTGGCGTGCGCGGCCGGGTAGCCCTCGCCCGGTGAGGCGCGCTCGGGCCGGCCGATGTAGCCGAAGCGCAGGCGCTCGGGGAGGATCTGCATGAGGCGCGGGAACATGTGCGCG
>SYBY01000417.1 GCA_005788585.1 Actinomycetota bacterium
CTGTCCGACAAGGTGTCGGAGATGCCGAAGAACTGGAACCGCCGGTTCAAGCACAACCGCGACAAGATCAAGACGGGCGACATCTACGAGCTCGCCGAGGTGGTCCGCAACCTGGCCATCCGTGAGCACGAGAAGGGCCTGTCGACGGGCGAGAAGCAGATGTTCACCCGCGCGAAGAAGATCCTGGCCTCCGAGCTGATGTACGCGCTGGAGAAGGACGAGGAGGGCGCCGAGGAGTACCTCGACAACCTGCTCGCCGAGTCCGCCGCCGAACAGGGCGCGCTGGCGTAGTACCAAGCGCCTGGCGATGACGGCCTCTGCGCTGATCGTCGCCGCCGGACGTGGCGAACGCCTTGGGTCTGACCGACCCAAGGCGTTCGCCGTTCTGGCGGGACGTCCGATGCTCGAATGGGCGCTCGACGCGCTGCGCGACAGCCCGCAGATCGGGGAGATCGTCGTCGCGCTGCCCGAGGGCTACGACGCCCCGGAGGGCTGCATCGGCGTCCGCGGCGGGGCCGAGCGGTCGCACTCGGTGCGCGCCGCGCTCGCGGCGTCATCCGGTGATCCGATCCTCGTGCAGGACGCCGCGCGGCCGATGCTCACCCCGGAGATCGTCGCGGCGTGCCTGGATGGCCTGGGCGGTGCGGACGCCGCCATCGCGGCGGCGCCCGTGACCGACACCATCAAGGAGGCGGGCGACGGGAACGTCGTCCGCACGCTCGACCGCTCGGTGCTCTGGGCGGTCCAGACCCCGCAGGTCTTCCGCCGGGCGGCGCTGGAGGCGGCGCTCGGCCAGCCCGACGAGGTCCTCGCGGCGGCGACGGATGACGCGTCGCTCGTCGAGGCGGCCGGGGGGACGGTGCGCATCGTGCCGACCCCGGCGTCGAACCTGAAGGTCACGACGCCGCACGACCTGCGGATCGCAGAGCTCCTCCTCGCCGAAGCGACCGCGACGCGAAACGCCCGATAGTCGTGGGTTTCCCGTCGCGGCGGGACACCTCGACGCGATATCCACGACTATCGTCGATTCCGCGTCGAGCACCGGCGCGCCCGGCCCATGCGCACTGACATCGCCCCCGAAGACTTCGATCCGCCGCAGCTCGGCGCCCTCATCCTGCTGGGCTTCATCGGCGCGCTGGGCGGCATCGTCGGCGGCTTCGTCGCATCGCTCACGCCGCTCGCCGAGGCCGCGTTCGTCCTGGGTCTGCTGCTCGGCCCCGCCGTCGCCGGCTGGAGCGCCTACCGGCAGGGCACGAACGCGCTGGGCGTCGCCATCGTCGTGGTCTCCGCACTGGTGACCTACGGCGTCATCGCGTACCTCTTCGGGGTCTCGTCGTTCCCCGACGCGTCGTCGACCTGACATCTCGCGCCGTCATCGGCGAGGATGCGTGGCTGTGCTGACCGACTACCACGTCCACCTTCGCCCCGACGGCCCCGGCAGCGACGCCGAGAAGTTCTTCGTCCCCGCGAACGCCGAGCGCTACCGCGAGTCGGCGTCCGAGCGCGGCATCGCCGAGCTGGGCGCCGCCGAGCACATCTACCGCTTCACCGCCGCGCTCGACGTCTGGCAGCACCCGCTGTGGAAGACCTACGCTCGCGACGACATCGACGCCTACGTCGGCTTCCTGCGCGAGGACACGGACCTGAAGGTCGGCATCGAGGCCGACTTCATCCCCGGTCGCGAGGACCGCATGGCGACTCTGCTCGAGGCTCGCGACTGGGACTACGTCGTCGGCTCGATCCACTTCCTCGGCAACGAGGCGCTGGACATGGAGCAGTACGACATCTGGGACGTCCGCGGCCACGCGCCCGACGAGATCTGGCGGCGGTACTTCGAGACGCTCGGCGAGGCGGCACGCAGCGGCCTGTTCGACATCCTCGCCCACCCGGACCTCGTGAAGATCTGGGGCCCGCGCCGCCGGCCCGTCCCCGAGGGTGATCTGCGCCGGTTCTACGAGCTGGCGATGGACGGGATCGCCGAGTCCAAGATCGCGATCGAGCTGTCGACCGCCGGGCTGCGCAAGCCCGTCGGCGAGCTGTACCCGTCGACCGCCTTCCTGGAGATGTGCCTGGACGCCGGCTGCCCCGTCGCGCTCTCCAGCGACGCGCACACGCCCGAGCATCTCGGCTTCGGCTATGACGAGGCGGTCAAGGAGCTCGAGCGCCTGGGCGTCACCGAGCTCGCCGTCTTCGAGGGCCGTGAGCGGCGCCTGGAGCCGATCGGATGACCGGCGGCTGCCTCTGCGGCGCCGTCCGCTTCGAGCTGACCGCACCGCCCACGACCGCCACGTACTGCCACTGCACCCGCTGCCAGCGCCGCACCGGCGCGGCCGCATCGGCCCAGGCGGTCATCGTGCCCGGCTCGCTGCGCTGGCTGGCCGGAGAGGACGAGGTCCGCTTCTGGTGGCCTGAAGGGGGCTACGGCAAGGGCTTCTGCCCGGCCTGCGGCGCCCACATCTGCAGCAAGGCGCCGGGGGCTGACGAGCCATCGACCATCCGCATGGGCGCGTTCGACGAGGATCCCGGCGTGCGCCCGGCGCTGCGCCAGTGGGTCGGCAGTGCCGCGCCCTGGGAGCCGATCCCCGACGACGGCCTGCCGCGGTTCGAGGGGAGCGCGAAGGGATGAACCTCGGCATCGGCTACGACACGCACCGGCTCGTCGCGGGGCGCCCGCTGATCCTCGGCGGTGTGACGTTCGAGGACGCCGAGTTCGGCCTCGACGGCCACAGCGACGCCGATGTCCTGACCCACGCGGTCATCGACGCGATCCTCGGCGCCGCGGGGCTGGGCGACATCGGCGAGCACTTCCCCGACACGAGCGAGGCGTTCAAGGACGCCGACTCGCTGCAGCTGCTGGAGACCACGCGCGCGCTCATCGCCGCCGAGGGCCTGCGGGTCCAGCACGTCGACACCACCGTGATCATGGAGCGCCCGAAGATCGGGCCGCGCAAGCAGGAGATCCGCGAGACGCTCGCCCGCGTCCTGCGCCTCCAGCCCCACCACGTCAACATCAAGGCGACGACCGGCGAGGGCATGGGCTTCGTCGGGCGCGGCGAGGGGGTCGCCGCCATGGCGATCGCCACCGTCATCGGGGCCCCTCCCGCCCGCGGCGCCGGCGTGCCCGAGCCGTCCGCGTAGGCTTCCCCGCCGCGATGCTGCTGGATTCCCGCCCCTCCGTGGTGACGCCCGTGCTCGCGCGGACCGGCTTCTGGTGGCCGTTCGCCGCGTGCGTGGGCCTCGCCTTCCTCTCGCTGCTGCTGCCCAGCACGCCGACCTACGACCCCTGGGCGTGGATCATCTGGGGCCGCGAGATCACGCAGTTCGACCTCGTGACGACGAGCGGGCCGTCCTGGAAGCCGCTGCCGATCCTCTTCACGACGCCGTTCGCCCTGTTCGGCGACGCGGCCCCGTACCTGTGGCTCGTCGTCGCTCGGGCGGGCACGCTGGGCGGGCTCGTCGTCGCCTACCGGCTGGGGACGCGCCTCGGCGGCCCCGCGGCGGGCTTCCTGGGCGCCGCCGCGATCGCGGTGGCCCCGTGGACGTTCCGCAACGCCGCGCTGGGCAACAGCGAGGGCCTGCTGGTCCTCTGCGTGCTGTGGGCGTGCGACCGGCACCTCGACGGCCACCGGGGACAGGCGTTCGCGCTCGCAGTCGCCGCGGGCATGCTGCGGCCCGAGGCGTGGCCCTTCCTGCTGCTGTACGCCGCCTGGCTGCTGTGGATGGACCGCAAGCGCTGGTGGTGGATCGGTCTGGGCCTGCTGTCCCTGCCGGTCGCCTGGCTCGTGCCCGAGAAGTGGGGCTCGGGGTCGTTCTGGCGGGCCGCCGAACGCGCGCAGCAGCCGAACCCGAACAGCCCGGCGTTCGCCGACAGCCCGACGCTCGCCATCCTGGGCGATGCGCTCGAGATGCTGCCGGTCTACGTGATCATCGGCCTGGTCGCCGCGGTCGTGGTCGCACTCGCGCGGGCGGTGCCCGTGGGGCGCGGTGCCCCCGCGTTGGGGCTCGCCGCCCTGGCCGGCGGGTGGATCGCGCTCGTCGCCGCCATGACCGAGGCCGGGTACGCCGGCAACCAGCGCTACCTCGTCGCCGCAGCCGCGCTGCTGTGCGTCCTGGGAGCCGTCGGGATCTCGTGGGCCGCCGGCGCGCTCGCCGTGCGGTCCGGCCGTCACGGGCGGACGGTCGTCGCCGCGATCGGCGGCGCGACGATCGCGCTCGTCGTCGTCGGCGCCGTGTCGAGCCTGCCCACCACGGCGAAGGGCATCGGCTACCAGGTGCGGATCGCCAACGACCTGGACGACGCCATCGCTGACGCGGGCGGCGCCGAGCGCCTGAAGGCCTGCGGCCACCTCTACACCAACGCGTACACCGTCCCGCTCGTCGCGTGGACGATGAAGGTCCACGCCATCGACGTGGGCTTCCGGCCGCGCTTCCCGGCAGCCATCTTCCGCATCGCCCACACCCGGGGCCAGCCCGCTCGCCCGGTCCCCGTGCGGCTGCCCGGCGGGCGCGTCGTCTCGGAGACGGGCGACTGGACCGTGGCGCTGGCGTGCCGGCCGGACTGACGGCCTCTCTACCCTTCTGGGGATGAGCTCCGTGGCCGCGCGCCCAGAGCCGGTGCAGCGGCTCCGAGCGGGGTCGCTCGCGACCGTGCTGACGATCCTCGGGCTGATCGCGCTGTGCGTGATCAGCCTGCAGCTGCGCACGCAGGCGCTGCGTGCGGGCTTCTGGATCGACGAGGGGCTCTCGGTGGGCATCGCGACGCGCGACATCTGGGACATCCCCGGGGTCCTGCGGATGGACGGCTCGCCGCCGCTGTATTACCTGTTGCTGCACGTTTGGATGTCGCTCTTCGGCAGCGGCGAGGGCGCCACCCACGGGCTCTCGGTGGTGTGCACCGTCGCGATGGTGCCGGGCGCCTGGTGGGCCGCCCGCGGCCTGGCCGGGACCCGCGCGGCGTGGATGGCGGCCGTGCTCGCGGCGTTCCACCCGTTCCTGACCTTCTACGCGCAGGAGACGCGGATGTACGCCCTGGCGGCGCTCCTCGCACTGCTCTTCGCCGCCTGCTGGGCGCGCGCGTACGCGCTGGACGACCGGCGGTACCTCATTCCGACGGTCCTCTCGGGTGCGCTGCTGCTCTACACCCACAACTGGGCGATCTTCCTGCTCTGCGGCAGCGTCGCCGGGGTCGCGGCGCTGTGGTGGCGCGCGCCGCAGCGCCGGGCGTTCACGCGCGACGTCCTGCTCGGCTACGGCGGGATCGGCCTGCTCTATCTGGCCTGGGTCCCGACGCTGCTCTACCAGGCCGCGAACACCGGGGCGCCGTGGGCGCGCAAGCCCGGCACCGAGCAGCTGCTCGAGGGCGCGTTCGTCGCGCTGGGCAGCGGCGGCGGTGGGGGAGGCGGCGGCCCGCTCCTGCTCATCGTCGCCGGCGCAGGGGTCGCGGCGCTGCTCGGGCGTCCCCTGGCGGGTGTGGCACCGGCGCTGCCGCCCGACGAGGCGGCGCACCGTGCCCGCGCGGCGCTCGGCCTCGTCGTGCTGCTTGCCGCGGGCCTGCTCGCGGCATGGGTGGCGTCGCAGATCTCTCCCGCATGGACGAACCGGTACCTGGCGGTCTTCGTCGGACCGGTGGTGCTCCTGGGCGGGATCGGCCTGGCCCAGACCCGGGCGCTCGGGATCGCCGCGCTCGCCGTGCTGGTCTTCCTGTGGGCCGATCCGCGGGTGATCGCGCTGGAGAGCAAGAGCAACGCGCGCAGCGTCGCCGCGAGCATCGAGTACCGCGACGTCAACACCGGCGACCTCGTCATCTCCACGCATCCCGAGCAGATCGCGGTGCTGCACTACTACCTCGGCGACCGCTTCCGCTACGCGACGTCGCTGGGGGCGCAGGACGACCCGCGCTACCTCGACTGGACCGACGCCACCGACCGCCTGCTCATGACACCGCCCACGCCGACCGCGCGCAAGCTCGTGGACAAGATGCAGCCGGGCCAGGCGGTCATCCTGGTGCTCCCGATCCTCCGCAGCTACCGCTGGAATGCTCCCTGGACGCGGCTGGTCAAGCGGCGCTCCATCGAATGGGAACGTGCGCTTAACGCGGACGCAAGACTTCGCCGCGTAGAGTCTTTCCCCCGCTTTGGTTTGCGGCCACCGCCCCGTGGGGTACGGGCCGTCCTTTACCGCGTC
>SYBY01000418.1 GCA_005788585.1 Actinomycetota bacterium
GCCCGACACGCTGCCCGGCTCGTCGCACGGACCCGCCGACACGCTCGAGCTGCGCGAGGAGCTCACCGCGGTCCTCGCCGCGGTCCGCGAGCTCGCGCCCGGAGCCCGCAGCGCCCGGCGGCTGCGCGAGCTCGCCGGGCTCGACTACCCCGAGGTCGCGCAGGTGCTCGGCACGACGGCCGGCGGCGCGCGGCAGGCGGTCTTCGAGGCGCGCGTCGCGCTGCAGGACGACCGGCGTGGCCGCGGCACCGAGTGCGACGTCATCCGGCGCGAGCTGTCCGCCCACGACGGGCGCCGCCGCCAGGCCCGCCACATCCGCGGGCACCTGCGGGGGTGCGGCTCGTGCCGGGACTGGTCGCGCGCGCAGCGCCAGCGGCGCCAGCGCCTGGCGCTCGGCGGGATGTCCATCCCGTTCACCGGCTGGCTGGCGGGCGCCGTGGGCAGCGTGGCGAGCGCGGGCACCGGCGCCACCCTGTCGACCGGCCTTGCCGTCAATTCGCAGACCCTCGCGACGCTGGCGATCGTCGTTGTCGGCACGGCACCGGTGGTCGTCGAGCGCGGAGACCCGGCGTCCCCGCCGGAGACGACCGCGCAGGCCGCCGGTCCGACGCCGCTGCAGACGTCTGCGGGCCCCGCCCGCATGACCACGACCACCACCGGACCGCCGGCGACCGCTTCGCCGGTCGTGGCCGCACGTGCGGCGACGGAGAGGCCCGCGACCGCTGTGGATGGCGGCGGCACGGAGCGCTCGCGTGCCCGGTCGGTGGAGCAGGAAGGGACCCGCGGGCCGGAGGGTGACCGGCCCGCGGGCGCCCGGTACGCATCGGCCGACGACGACGAGGACGACGGGTGGGACCGGCCACGCCACCGCAGGGACCGGGGTGGCTGGGACGACGGCGATGACCGCGACGACGGCGGCCATGACGTCCACGAGACGGCGCGGCCTCCGCGGCGCGACCGGCGGCCTGCCGCCGTGGCGCCCGAGGTGTCGCCCGCGCCTGAACCCGAGGCGGCGCCCGCCACCTCGCCGCCGGCGACCACGACGACCACGCCTGCCCCGCCGGCCGCCGAGGCGCCCGCTGCCACGATCCCGGACGCGCCGGCTGAACCGGCCCCCGCCGAGCCCGACGAGCCGGCCGAACCGGTCCCCGCCCCACCGCCGGCGGAGAACACGTGACCCGGATCGTCCTGGCCGCCGTGCTCGTGGCGGCGGGGATCGCGGCGTTCGCGCTCAGGGCGACGACGGCCCAGGCGGCGCCCGTGGTCGGCATCTCGGACCAGCGTGCCGACTCCTGGGCGCAGCCGGGCCTGCGTGCGCTGGGCCTGCGCCACGCCCGTCTCGTCGTTCCCTGGAACGCCGCGACGTCCGAGCCGGGGGTCGTCCAGGCCTGGCTCGACGCGGTGGCCGCCGCCGGGAAGGAGCCGCACATCGCCTTTCAGCACCTGCGGACCGACCGCTGCCCGTCGCGCCCGTGCGTCACCCCGACCCGGGCGCAGTACCGCGCCGCGGTCCAGGCATTCATCGCGCGCTTCCCGCAGGTCCGCACCTACACGACCTGGAACGAGGCCAACCACCGCGTCCAGCCGGTCGCGTCGAACCCCGAGGCGGTCGCGGGCTACTACGAGGAGCTCGTCGCGGCGTGCGCGGGCTGCACGGTCGTCAGCGGTGACGTGCTGGACTCTGGCGCGTTCGTCTCCTGGCTGCGCCGGTTCCAGCGGGCCACCACGCTGGCGCCCCAGCTGTGGGGGCTGCACAACTACGGCGACGTGACGTACGGGGGGACCGACGGCACGGACGACATGCTTGCCACGGTCCCCGGGCAGGTGTGGCTGGAGGAGACCGGCGGGATCGTGACCCTGCGCGACAGCGCGGGCCGCACGACGCTGCGCTCCGACGAGGCGCGCGCGTCCGCGGCGATCTCCCGGGCGTTCGCCATCGTCCGCGCGCGGCCGCGCATCACCCGGATGTACGTCTACCACTGGCGCGCGTGGCCGCTTGACCGCTTCGACGCCGGCCTCGTGCGGCCCGACGGGACGGCGCGGCCGAGCTACGGCACGCTGCTGCAGGAGCTGCGCGGCGGGGCTGCCGCCGCGACCCCGGCGGCGGTGCCCAAGCTGCGCTGGCGGCCGGCGTGGTCGAAGGTCAGGCGCAACCAGCTGCTGCTGCGGGCCACGTGCCGCAGGACGTTCTCCTCGTGCGCCGGGCGCGTGCGGGTCGTCCTGCGCACGAAGCGCACGGCGCGCAGCGGCTGGGCGGTCACGACGCTCGCCACGCGGTCGTACCGGACGACCTCCTCGAAGCGAACCGTGCTGCTGCGCGTGACCGTCTCGGCGAAGCTCCGCACGCGGGCCCGCAGCGCCCTGCGGCGCCGCCTGGCGTTCACGGTCACGCCGACCCGGCCGGACCGCACGGTGCAGCGCAGCACCGTCGCCCTCGCACGGCCCTCCGCGCGCTAACCGAAGAAGACCTTCGCCTCCTCGAGGATCTCGAAGTCGATCGGCTTGACCCCGTCGACGTCGGTGAGCGGGATACTCGTGATCTTGTTGTCCACGAGCGCGGCCATCCGGCCGAACTCGCCGGCCATGACCATGTCGGCGGCCTTGATGCCGTACCGGGTCGCGAGGACCCGGTCGGTGGCCGTGGGCGTACCGCCGCGCTGGACGTGGCCGAGGACGGTGATGCGCGTCTCGAAGCCGGTGCGCTTCTCCAGCTCCTGGCCGAGGATCGCGCCGATGCCGCCGAGCCGGACGTAGCCGTACTCGTCGGTCTCCTCCGACGCGAGGATCTGCTCGGCCTCCTGGCCCTCGAACGCCAGCTTCGCGCCCTCGGCGACCACGATGATCGAGAAGTTCTTGCCCTTGTTGTGCCGCCGCTCGATGGTGGCGACGAGCTCCTCGACCGTCGTGTCGATCTCCGGCACGAGGATGCCGTCGGCGCCTCCGGCGATCCCGGCGTAGAGGGCGATCCAGCCGCTGTTGCGGCCCATGACCTCGACGATCATCACGCGGTCGTGGGACTGCGCGGTCGTGTGGAGCCGGTCGATGGCGTCGGTCGCGACCTGGACGGCGGTGTCGAAGCCGAACGTGTAGTCGGTGCCGACGACGTCGTTGTCGATGGTTTTCGGGACGCCGACCACGGGAAGACCCAACTGCTCGTGCAGCCGCGCCGTGATCCACTGGGTGTGCTCACCGCCGATCCCGATGATGGCGTCGAGGGGATGGCTCTGCTGGGCGGCGAGCACCCGCTCGACGCCCTGGGGCTCCATGAACGGGTCGAAGGACGACGTCGAGACGATCGTGCCGCCGAGGTGCAGGATCCCCGACACCGCGCGGTCGTCGAGCTCGATCCGCAGGTCGGGTTCGGCCAGGCCGCGGTACCCGCGAAGCAGGCCGACGGGCTGGTGGCCCTCGCTCATGAGCCGCCGTGCGGCGGCCCGGATGACGGCATTGAGGCCAGGGCAGTCGCCCCCGGCGGTGAGGATTCCGACGCGCATGCAAGCGGTTCTACCACCTGCCTGGCGCCCGCAGGCTGGACCGACGGTCGGAACGCGGGGCCGAGCGGTGCGACGGTTCGCTGTTGCGGACCTTCCGAAGGCAGGTCTATTGTCGAGATGCATCAAGCGATCCCTGAGGAGGGGCGAGTTGCGTTCACGAACATGGGCAGCCACAGGCTGTCTCGTCGCTGCGTTGTCGTTGGGCCTCGCCGCATGCGGCGATGACGACGAGGACAGCGGCGCATCGACCTCGTCCGGGGAAGCCTCCGGCGGGGAGCTCACCGTCTATTCGAGCCTGCCGCTGCAGGGCGCGTCGCGTCCGCAGACGACCGCCATGGTCAACGGCATCAAGCTCGCGCTGCAGCAGGCCGACAACAAGGCCGGCAACTTCACCATCAAGTACGAGTCGCTCGACGACTCCACGGCACAGGCCGGCAACTGGACGCCGGAGGCCACGAGCCAGAACGCTCGCAAGGCGTGCCAGAACGACAAGGCCGCCGTCTACATCGGCGAGTTCAACTCGGGGGCGACTGCCGTGTCGCTGCCGATCCTGAACGAGTGCGCCATGCCGCAGATCTCGCCCGCCAACACGGCGGTCGGTCTCACGACCGACGAGCCCGGCGCGGACAAGGGCGAGCCCGACAAGTACTACCCGACCGGCAAGCGCACGTACACGCGCATCGTCCCCATCGACACGATCCAGGGCGCGGCTCTGGCGACGACGATGAAGGAGGACGGCTGCACGAAGGTCGCCATGACCAACGACAAGGAGGTCTACGGC
>SYBY01000419.1 GCA_005788585.1 Actinomycetota bacterium
CTCGCCAGCGAGCCGCGCGTCCTGCTGGCCGACGAGCCGACCGGGAACCTCGACAGCGCGACAGGCGACGACGTCATGGAGCTCCTGCGCGCGCTGTCGGCCGACGAGGGCCTGACCGTCGTCCTCATCACGCACGACGACGAGATCGCCGCGGCGGCACCCCGCGTGGTGCGGGTCCGTGATGGCGAAGTCGTGACGACCGACGACCCGGTGACGGCACCATGAGGGCGCTCGCCAGCGAGCCGCGCGTCCTGCTCGCCGACGAGCCGACCGGGAACCTCGACAGCGCGACCGGCGACGATGTCATGGCGCTCCTGCGCGCGCTGTCGGCCGACGAGGGCCTGACGGTCGTCCTCATCACGCACGACGACGAGATCGCCGCGGCGGCGCCTCGCGTGGTGCGCGTCCGCGATGGCGAGCTCGTGCAGGCCGAAGCCGCCGCGCTGCCAGACTGAACGGATGTCCCGGGCGTCCGTGCTGCTCGTCGACGACGAGCCCGCCCTGCGGGAGGCGGTCGGCCGGGCGCTGCGCCTGCAGGACTACGACGTCACCGCCGCGCCGGACGGGTCGGCGGCGCTCGGCCAGCTCGCGGTCCGCCCGTTCGACCTCGTCGTCCTCGACGTGAGCATGCCCGCCCCCGACGGGTTGGAGGTCTGCCGGCGCCTGCGATCCGCCGGGGACCGGACGCCGGTGCTCATGCTGACGGCCCGCGACGGGATCGACGACCGCGTCGCGGGCCTCGACGTCGGTGCGGACGACTACCTCGTCAAGCCCTTCGCGCTGCAGGAGCTGCTCGCGCGCCTGCGGGCGCTCCAGCGTCGCGCCGGTCACGAGGAGCCGGCCGATGGCCTCCTGCGCTTCGCCGGCGTGCAGCTCGACCGCAGCAGCTGGCAGGTCCGCCGCGGCGATCGGGAGATCGAGCTGACCCGGACCGAGTTCGCGCTGCTCGAGCTGTTCCTCCAGCACCCGCGTCAGGTGCTGACGCGGACGGAGATCTTCGAACGGGTGTGGGGGTACGACTTCGGGGCGTCGTCGAACGCGCTCGGGGTCTACGTCGGCTACCTGCGCCGCAAGCTCGAGGCGGAAGGCGAGCCGAGACTCCTGCACACGGTCCGCGGCGTCGGCTACGCCCTGCGGGAGCCATGAGCCTGCGGCGGCGGCTCACGTTCGTCTCGGCCGGCGCGGTGGCGGTCACGGTCATCGCGCTGGCGATCGCGGCGTACCTGCTCGTCGGAGGCATGCTGCGCGACCAGGTCGACGACTCGCTGCGCGCGGCCGCGGCCGCCACGGACGACCGGATCCTGCGCCGCATCCCCCCGGAGCCGCCGGCCGCGCCGCCGGGGGCGCAGCGCATACGCATCCCCGGACCGTTCCTCGCTGCGCGGCTCGTCGATGCGGAGGGGGTGACGTCCCGGCAGTTCGGCGGCGAGATCGAGTTCCCGACCCCGGCGATCGCACGCGAACTCGCCGACGCGCCGGAGGGGACGATCGAGCTGCTGGACGGCGAGGACGCGCGCGGCCGGCCACTGCGCCTGCTCGTCACGCCGGTCGGCGACGGCCGGGCCGCCGTCGTGGCCCGGGACATCGAGGAGATGCAGACGCTGCTCGACCGCCTGCGTTGGGTCCTGGTCGCGCTCTGCGTCGCCGGCGTGCTTGCCGCCGGGTTCCTCGGGCGGCTGGTCGCGGGGACCGTCATGCGACCGCTGGAGCGCCTGCGCGACGCCGTCGACCATGTCGGGCGCACCGGCGACCTCACGCGGCGGGTCCCCGAGGACGGGCCGGCCGAGCTGCGCGACGTGGCGGTGCGCTTCAACCGGATGCTCGAGCGCCTGGAGGCATCGACGACCGCGCTCGACGCCTCCGCGCGGGCCCAGCGTCGGCTGGTCGCCGACGCCTCCCACGAGCTGCGGACCCCGATCGCGGTCCTGCGGACGAACATCGAGGTGCTGCAGGCGACGCCGGAGCTCGACGGCCGCGAGCGGGAGGTGATGCTCGGCGAGGTCGACGAGCAGCTCCAGGAGCTCGGCCGGCTCGTCTCGGACCTCATCGAGCTTGCGCGCGGCGACGAACCCCTCCCCGCGCTCGACGACGTGCGCCTGGACGAGCTCGTCGCCGGTGAGGTCGCGTGGGCGCGCCGCCACGCCACGGACGTGCAGTTCGACGTCGAGGCCGAGCCGACGGTCGTCGACGCCGACCCCGAGCGGCTGGCGCGCGCCGTGCGCAACCTCCTCGACAACGCGGTGAAGTTCAGTCCGCCGGGTGGCGTCGTGGAGGTGCGGGTCGCCGACGGCGTCATCAGGGTCCGCGACCACGGGCGCGGCATCGCCGCCGATGACCTGCCCCACGTCTTCGACCGGTTCTGGCGGGCAGACGGCGCGCGGGACGTTCCCGGCTCCGGCCTCGGGCTCGCGATCGTCCGTCAGACCGTCGAGGCGCACGGCGGGGAGGTCGTCGTCGACGGCGCCGTCCCCGGTGGCGGCGCGCGGTTCGAGATCCGCCTGGCCGGCGCGACCGCGCCGACCGCCGTCAGCTGACGTGCCGTGCGCGCAGGCGCTGGCGCCGCGCGGCCGCCTCGGCCCGGGCCTGCTCGTGCTCGACCTGGCGGGCGAGTTCGGCGAGCGTGCCGCGCAGGTGCCCCCGGACGGTGGGGGCCGCGACCTGCTCGGCGAGCCAGCCCGTCAGGCCGGCGCCCGCGATGCCGTAGGCCAGGCGCAGCTCGACGTGGGTGCGGCGGTCGTCGTCGCGCCCGCGCAGGCGAAAGCGCCCGCGCATGTCCACCCCGCTGACCGACGACCACGCCAGCTCGACGCGGGGCTGCCACTCCACGAGCTCGATCAGGCCGCCGACGTCGGCGGACCCCAGGCGCATGAGCACCCGATACCGCGCGCCGACGCCGGTCAGCCGGCGCCCCGCGGGCTCGTAGCGCGTGATGCCCGACCAGAAGCGCAGCTGGCCGCGCGGGTCACCGACGAATTCCCAGACCGCCGCGGGCGGCGCATCGATCGTGACGTCCGCGCGGAGCCTCATCCGAGCACCGGCAGGCGGCGGTCGCGCTGCAGTGCGGTGAGGTGACGCTGCATGTCGGCGGCGATGTCGTCGCGGATCTGCTCGGGATCCGGGTCGTCGCCGTAGGTCTCGTGGAGATCGATCGGGTGGAGCACCTCGATCGTGAGCTTCGCAGGAAGGGGCAGGTGGCCGGAGACCGCCCCGATGTGGATGACCCACGGCAGCGCCAGCGAGACCGGCACGCCGCCGCGGCGGCCGAGGAACAGCGCGGTCTCCTGGCCCCCGGAGGCGACCACCGGGACGACGGGGACGCGGTGGCGCAGGGCGGCCTGCACCCAGCTCGTGTCGTCGCCGAGGTCGACCCGTCCGGCCTCCCAGCTGGGCCGGTGGCCCTCGTGCTCGCCGCCGGGGTAGGTCAGCACGCTGGCGCCGGCCCGCAGCGCGATGCTCTCGGCGCCGGGGGTCGGCGCGACGATGCCGAACCGGCGCAGCCAGCCCGGGGGCGGCCAGGACAGCGGCGCGCTGTGCGTGAGGGCGAAGAGCGGTCGCTCGACGCCGAAGTACGTGCCGAACGCCGAGACGAGGACGAGCGTGTCGGGCGTCGTGCTGCCGCCCGAGCGGTTGCCGACCAGCAGGACGGGGCCGGTGTCCGGGATGTTGCCCAGCCCGCGGACGTCGCCGCGGAAG
>SYBY01000420.1 GCA_005788585.1 Actinomycetota bacterium
CAGTTCTGAACAGTCGATGTACAGAGCTGTACATGGAGAGGTGCAGATGACCCCGCTGACCGTCGCCCCGCCCGAGTCCCTCCTCGGCGAGGCCGCCCCGTCACCCGCCGGACCGATCACCGAGCAGGAGCTCGCGGCGCTCCCGACACCGCCCGAGATCCCGCTCCCGCGCACCGCGCAGGTCCTGCGGTTCAGCCAGCGCCAGATCGAGTTCGTCTTCGCCTGGCAGCGCCGGCTCGGAGAGACGTTCCGCTTCAACGGGATCGTGCCGGGCCACCCCGTCATCACGTCGCACCCCGACCACGTCAAGTCGCTCTTCACCGCGAAGCCGGAGGACGCGCCGTCGCTCACGGGCGAGTCGCCGCTGCGCCCGATCGTCGGGCCGAACTCCACGCTCACCGCCGTGGGCGAGCGCCACATGCGCCAGCGCAAGCTGCTGCTGCCGTCCTTCCACGGCGAGGCGATCGCCCGCTACATGCAGATGATCGAGGACGCCGCGCACCGCGAGATCGACCGGTGGCCGACGGGCAAGCCGTTCTCCCTGGCGCCGCGCATGCAGGCGATCACGCTCGACGTGATCATGTCCGGCATCTTCGGCATCGACGGCACGCCGAAGCCCGGCACCGCCGAGTGGGGCCTGCGCACCGCGGTCCGCGGCCTCGTCGAGGCGTCCACCGCGCCGGGGGCGAAGATCGCCGAGTTCATGAACGTCGGCCGCGACGAGCCCGTCGGCCTCACGCGCATCGGCATGGAGATCCTCGACCGGCCGACCTACGCGGTCATCGCCAAGCGCCGGAAGGCCCCGGACCTGGACTCGCGGACGGACATCATGTCGATGCTCATGCGCGCCGAGACCGAGGACGGCGAGCGCATGGACGACCACGAGCTGCGCGACGAGCTGCTCACCCTCGTGCTCGCCGGCCACGAGACGACGGCGAACTCGCTGTCCTGGACATGGGAGCGCCTGGTCCGGTTCCCCGACGCGCACGAGCGGCTCATCCACGCGGTGCGCGCCGACGACGACGCCGACACCTGGATCGAGGCGACGATCAACGAGGGGATGCGCGCCCGGCCGGTCATCCCGATCATCGGCCGCCGTGTGACGAAGCCGTGGCAGCTCGGCGAGTACGGCGTCCCGGCGGGGACCCCGATCACGATGAGCATCCTGCTCGTCCACCACCGCGAGGACGTCTACCCCGACCCGTTCAGCTTCCGCCCCGAGCGGTGGCTCGGCGCGAAGCCCGGGACGTACACGTGGATCCCCTTCGGCGGCGGCATCCGCCGGTGCGTCGGCGCGTCGCTGGCGCTCGCCGAGATGCGGGTCGTCCTGCGCGCGATGGCCGAGCGCCTGGACCTCGAGGCCGACCGCCCTGAGCCCGAGCACGCGCAGCACCGCAACGTCACGATGATCCCGGGGCGGGGCGCGCGGGTCGTCGCACGCGCCGCGTAGCGCCCCCAGCCCGCTGAGCGTCCGATCGTGGTCGCCAGAGCGACCAGTATGCGACGCTCGGCGGGGTTCAGTCCACCGGTGGATCCAGCGCCGCCCGGAACGGCCACAGGTCGACGATCGACCGCATCCGCACCTGGGTGATCTCGTCGCCCTCGGGCACCGCGAAGCCCACCGACACGACCTGCTCCTCGTCGGTCACGCGCCGCGGCCCCTGCCGAAGCTTCTCGTCGAGCGTGCGCCCATCGCGGGTGCGAGCGGTGAACACCGCCCACTCGAGCGGGAACGGGTCGCGTCCGCGGTTGACCACGTCGACGTCGGCGAGGACCGCGGACGTGCCGCTCGGCAGCGTCACCGGGACGTCACGCTCGGGCGCATAGACCGCGTTGAGCGACAGCGCGGCGTCGACCTCGCGCGCCTCGCCGCGTCCGTCGGTGTACGCGCGCTCCAGCGTGACGGCCTCCACCACCGGGGCGTCGTCGTTCCCGCCGCCGCAGCCGGCCAGGAGCACTGCGCCGACGAGCGCCGCGAGGCCCCGCCTGCTCACGACGAGCGCTTGGCCCGCAGGATCACGTCATGCCCGGTGATGTCCAGCCCCAGGCGCGCGGACAGCCCGTGGATGGCCCGCTCGAGCTCGTCGTCGCTGAACGGCTCGACCTCGCCGTCGTCGAAGACCACGTGGTGGTGATGCTCGCCGGACGGGTCGACCGGCTCGTACCGCGCCGTCCCCTCCCCCGAGTCGAACCGCCGCACCAGCCCGAACTCGTGCAGCGTCTCCAGCGCGCGATAGACCGTCGCGGTGCTCGCCGACGGCCCGTCCGACGCGCGCAGCCCGTCGACGATCTCCTGCGCGCTGACGACGCAGTCCTGCTCGGCCAGCAGCGCCACCACCGCGGTGCGCCCGGCGCTCGCGCGCAGGCCGGCGCCGCGCAGCACCTCGTCGGTGTGCTCGAGCCAGCGGCGGCGGGCGGTCGCGTTCATCGATCAGATGGTGGCAGGGTCGCGTCAGTGGTGATGGTGGTGCCCCTCGTCGGACGCGATCGCCTCGGACGGGAGCACACGGGTCAGCATCACCGCCAGCGCCGTGGTCACCGGCACGGCGAGGATCAGCCCGATCGAGCCGACGAGCATCCCGGTCAGCTCCTCGGCGACGGATTCGCGCTCGACGGCCTGCCCGAGGGTGGTTCGCTGGGTCTCGAAGATCAGGAGGATCGGCAGGGCGGCGCCGACGTACGCGAACACGAGGGTGTTGACCGTCGCCGACAGGTGGTCCCGGCCGACCCGCATGGCCTCGCCGAACAGCGTCGCGAAGGACTGCACGGGGTTGGCCCGCCGGAGCGCCACCACCGTTGACGCCTGGCTGACGCACACGTCGTCGAGCACCCCGAGCGCGGCGATCACGATCCCCGCGAGGACGAGACCCGACAGCGACAGCCGAGCCGTCTCCTGCCCTGACAGCAACAGCGTCGACTCCTCCGACGAGAAGCCCGTCAGGTGCGCGCTCTCGACCATGAAGACCGCGAGCAGCGCGATGACGAGCAGGGCACCCGCGGCCCCCAGCGCCGCCGCAAGGCTCGTCGGGGCGATCCCGTGGGTCAAGCCCAAGGTGGCGAGGATCACCGCCATGCCGCCCACGATCGCGACGAGCAGCGGTGGCGAGCCGTCGAGGATCGCCGGGACGATGAAGTTCAGCACGACCAGCAGGCTGAGTCCCAGGCCGATCAGCGACAGCATCCCCTTCAGCCGGCCGAGCGCGATGACGAGGACGGCGAAGACCAGTGCGAGGATCCCGATGGACCCGCCCCGCTCGAAGTCGCTGAACGCGTAGGCCTCGATCCCGCCCGCCTCGGGGTCGGCGCTCGGCACATCGGGGGAGTTGGGGAACACCCGGATGCGATCGCCCGCCTCGACCTCCGGGGCGGCGTCCACGCCCGGCAGCGTCAGCGGCACCGTCCGCCCGTCGTCGATGCCGCTCAGCACGCGGATCGTGAGCACCTGGCACGGCACGTCGCTCTGCGTCAGCGCGCACGACTCCCGCCGGACCTCGAGGACCTCGGCGCGCTCAGCGCTGCCGGCCACCGCGGACGCGACGGTGACGTCTCCACTGGGCCACAGGGCGACCATCCCGGCAATGACGGCGATGACGAGCGCCGCGACGGCGCCCAGCACCACGCGGCCGGAGCGGGACTGCAGCAACTCGCGGTTCACGGCCGGGCATGGTGCCAGGCCGCGCGGCGGGGCGACGCGCGGGTGGTCAGGCGGCGACGGGCGCCGCGGCGACGTCCGCATCGGCGGCGCACACGCCGCCGAGCCACCGCTCGCCGTACTCGCGCATGCCGTCGACGATCGGCAGCAGCGCAAGGCCCTTCTCCGTCAGCGCGTACTCGACGCGCGGCGGGACCTCGGGGTACGTGTGGCGCTCGACGATGCCCTCCTCCTCGAGCGCGCGCAGGCGCAGCGAGAGGGTGCGCGGGCTGATGCCGGCGAGGGAACGCTCGAGC
>SYBY01000059.1 GCA_005788585.1 Actinomycetota bacterium
CGGCGTTCATAGCCTTCACGGAGATGCTCCACGTCAGTCCACCAGGACTGGAGCTGCGTATCAGCCATGTGCGGGTGGGTGTCCTCTTTCCGTGCCTTCGGGGTTAGCTGACGGGCTCGCGCTGAAAGAGCTGCGCTACGACCTCGGGAGGTCGATTCGCCCCAACTTCTGGGTCCCCCGATCCGCGCCATACGGCAGCGCGGACTCGGCGTTTGACAGTGGGCATCGTACCAGGGCTCGTTTTCCCTGCATATGCGTGGAGATTATGGAGAGTGCCCCGGTCGGAACCGTGTGCGCGCGGTCACACACGGGTCAGCGTCCCGCCACCTTGGCGATGTAGTTCGCGACTTCCTCGGCGTCCTGGTTGTTCAGCAGGCCCGCCGGCATCTGGCCCTGACCGCGGGCGCGACCGAGCTCGATCGCGTTGACGGTCAGCTCCGGCGCGGGACGCAGCTCGTCGAGATTCGGGCCGACCGCACCCACCGCGGCGGCGTCCTCGAGTGCGTGACACGTGGCGCAACTCTGCTTGAACATGTCGCGCCCGTCGACCTCGGCGGACGTGAGCTCGATCCCGCTCGTCGCCTCGTCGCTCTGCTCCTCGGCGTTGTGGACGATGCCGTAGGCCGGCACCCCGAGCCCGAACGCCGTGATCGCGACCATCGCGACGATGAACCCGCCGTTCCCACCCGAGGGCTGCGGGCCCTTGCGCGGACCGGCCCGCATCGCGGCGAGCACGATGATGATCGCGATGAAGACGAAGGCGGCGGCGATGAGAAGGATCGTCATGGCCGGCCGACCATACCCCAGCCCTCGGCCGACGGGGGACGATTCGTCACCAGATGCTCATCGGCGCCTCCCCTGGGCGAAGCTCATGACCGGTGGCGCGACCGCACGGAAGTCCCCAGCCTCTCCCGCTCGCCGTTCGCGCTCGGCGTCGTCGAGCGGGTGGACGTCGGCCACCTCCGCACGCGGGCGTTCGACGGGCGTCTCCAGCGCCCGGACCCGGCTGACGAGCACGTTGATCCCACCCGCCGCCGCCGGGTGACGCTCCAGCACGCCCTCGGCGACCAGCAGCGGCTCGGTCCGGATCGCGAGCCGGTCGCGCTCGTAGACCTCGGGCTTGACGACGAGGTTCATCGTGCCCGTCTCGTCCTCGAGCAGCAGGAACACGATGCCGCTCGCGGTGCCGGGGCGCTGCCGGGCCACGGTGAGCCCACCGACGACCACGCGCTCGCCGTGCTGGACGGCCCGCAGCTGCTGCGCGGTGACGGCCCCGCGCGCGGCCAGGCCGTCGCGCAACAGCGCGAGCGGATGCGCGGCCGCGGTCAGGCCGGTGGTGGCGTAGTCGGCGAGCATCGCGCCCCAGCGGTCGAGCTTCGGCAGTGCGGGCGCGGCGCCCACGTCCAGTGGCAGCGACAGCTGGGTGCCCTCCGAGGAGGCTCCCCGCCCGAGCTCGACCCCGGGCGCGGCGACCCCGAGCCGCCACAGCGCGGCGCGGCGGTCGCCGCCGGCCAGGTCGTCGCACGCGCCCGACCACGCGAGCTGTTCGAGCGCCGCCCGCCCGGCCCCCGCCCGTGATGCGAGGTCCTCCAGCGACCGGAACGTGCCGGACGCCTCGCGCTCGGCCACGAGTGCCTGCACCTGGTCGGCCCGGACCCCGAGGACGTAGCCGAGTCCGACGCGCACCTCGCCGTCATCGGTCACGGTGCACCCGACGGCGCTGTGGTTGATGTCGGGCGCGAGCACGCCGATCCCACGGCGCTGGGCCTCGTGGACGAGGGCGTCGGGCGGGTAGAAGCCCATCGGCTGCTCGTCGAGCAGGGAGCACAGGAACTCCGGCCCGTAGTGCACGCGCAGCCACGTCGACTGGTAGGCGAGCAGGCCGAACGCCGCGGCGTGCGCCTTGGGAAACCCGAACCCGGAGAAGCCCGCGACCATCGCGAACACCGCCTCGGCCTGCGCAGCGGTCACGTCGGGATGCGTGCGCTGCGCACCCTCGACGAACGCTTTGTGGTGCGCTTCGATCGCGGCCTCCGAGCGCTTGCGGCTCATCGCGCGGCGCAGGCTCTCCGCCTGGCCCGCAGTGAACCCGGCAAACGCCTGGGAGACCTCGATGACCTGGTCCTGGAAGATGATCGTCCCGAGCGTTTCGGCGAGAGGCCCGCGCAGGGAGTGGTGCAGGTAGGGCACCTCGAAGGACGGGTCGGCCCGCAGCCGCTGCAGCCGGTCGATGTACGGGTTCACCGCCCCGCCGACGATCGGCCCCGGCCGCACGATCGCGACCTGCACCGTGAGCTCCTCCAGCGACCGCGGCCGGGTGCGCAGCAGCGACGCCATCTGCGCGCGCGATTCGATCTGGAAGACGCCCGTCGTGTCCGCCGTGGTGATCGCGTCGTACGTGTCGGTGTCGTCGAGCGGGATGCGTGAGAGATCGATCCGCTCGTGCCGGCGGTCGTGGATGAGCTCGACGCACCGCTCGACGCACGAGAGCATCCCGAGGCCGAGCAGGTCGATCTTCAGAAAACCCGCGTCCGAGCACGAGTCCTTGTCCCAGTGCGCCATCTGCCGCCCCTCCATCGCGGCGGGCACGAGCGGCACGCAGTCCACGAGCGGTCTCGTCGCCACGATCATCCCGCCCGAGTGCTGAGAGAGGTGGCGCGGCAGGCCGTACGCCTCGTCGGCCAGGCGCGCGAGCCAGTCCCAGCGGCTGGGTGGCGGTGCCCCCGCCTCGGCCTCCTCCTTCGAGATGGTCCGCCCGAGCGCGGTGGCGATGTCCTGGTCGACGTTGCGCGACGACCAGCCCTCCGACCCGCGCGCGACGCGTTCGATCTCCCCGGGGGGCAGGCCGAGCGCCTTGCCGAGATCCCGGATGGCGCCGCGCGCGCGGTAGGTCGGGAACGCGGCGACCAGCGCGGAGTGCTCGCGGCCGTAGCGCTCGTGTACGCGCGGGATGAGCACGGCGCGGATGTCGCGCGGGAAGTCGAGGTCGATGTCCGGCAGCGACTGCAGGTCGTCGTTGAGGAACCGCCCGAGCCCGAGTTCGGCCACGAGTGGGTCCACGTGCGACAGGCCGGTGAGGTAACAGACGATGGACGACACCGAGGACCCGCGCCCGCGGCCGGGCGGCAGGACGGCGCGGACCGAGTCGGGCCCGCGCACCTCGACGGCCACCTCCCGGGCGAGCTCGAGCAGGTCACGGTGCAGCAGGAAGAACCCGGCGAGGCCGAGCCGGTCGATGATGGTCAGCTCCTCGTCGAGCCGCGCCAGCGCCTGGTCGCGCCGCTCATGCCCGGGCGGGTAGCGCTCCTCCAGGCGATGGCGACAGACCTCGGCGAGCTCCTGCGGCGCGTGGTCGTCCTCCGCGCCGGGGTAGCGGTAACCGAGGTCGCTGCGCAGGTCGAAGGTCAGCGTGTCGGCCAGGCGGGCGGTCTCCGCCACCGCGTCGGGGTGGTCGGCGAAGCGGGCGGCCATCGCCTTCGGGCTTGCGAGGACGTGGCTGTGGTTGCCGCGGCGCAGCGGCTCGGACGCGTCGAGGGTCTGCCCGCTGCGCACGGCGACGAACGCATCCTGGAGATAGGCCCGCGCCCGGGCGTGTGCGTGGACGTTGCCCGTGGCGACGGTGGGGATGCCCAGCCGCTTGGCCAGCGCCGCGAGGCCGCGGTTGCGCGCCCGGTCGGACGCGAGCATCGGGCGCTGCAGCTCGACGCGGAAGGACTCGGACCCGAACACCTGCCACAGCCGCCGCATCGTGGGCTCGTCGCGGACGCCGTGCTGCGCGCAGCCCGACAGGCAGACG
>SYBY01000421.1 GCA_005788585.1 Actinomycetota bacterium
CACACTGCTGCTCCGCGCTCTGGCGCGGAGCAGCAGGTAGTGCTCCGGGTCGAGCCGCTCCGTCGCGCGCACGTACTCGAACATGTAGCCGGGCCAGTTGTTGACCACTCGGCCCGCCGCGTTGCGATACCAGCTCGCGCAACGCGTCCAGACCGACGTGCTCAGGTGCGCCTGCGTCCGTTCGTCGTATGCCCGCTCGACGTCGGCGCGCACGTCCCATGCCGTCCGCCCACCGGCCGCGCGCAGCTGTGCGACCGCGTCGGCGATGTACCGCGCCTGCGCCTCGAGCATCACGACGATCGACCCGACGCCGAGGTTCGTGTTCGGCCCGTAGAGCAGGAACAGGTTCGGGAAGCCCGGGACGGTCAGGCCGAAGAACGCGTGCGCGCCGTCGGCCCACGCCTCGCGCAGCGTGCGCCCGCCCGCGCCCGTGACCTCCATCGGCGCGACGAACGCCTGCGTGTCGAACCCCGTGCCCCAGATGATGGTGTCGGCGGGATGCTCGGCGCCGTCGGCCGTGACGATGCCGTCGGGGGTGATGGTGGTGATCGGCGTGTCCACGAGGTCGACGTGCTCGCGGGTGAGCGCCGGGTAGTAGTACGACGAGAACAGGATGCGCTTACAGCCGTAGGCGAACGAGGGCGTGAGCTTGCGCCGCAGCTCGGCGTCGCGCACGTGGTACCGGAGGAACGCCTTGGACCAGGTCCTCAGCGCGCCCTCGATCAGCCGGTCGCCCTTCAGCCCCTTCACCATGGTCTCCATCGCCAGCAGCATCCCGTTGCGGCGCAGCGTCTGGAGGCCCGGGATCCACCGGATCGCGGCGCGGACGGGGGCGGGATAGCCGAGGTTGCGGCGCGGCAGCATGTAGTTCGGGGTGCGCTGGAAGACGTCCAGGTGCGCGGCCTCCTCGGCGACGGGCGGGACGAACTGCACGGCGCTCGCACCGGTGCCGATGACGGCGACGCGGCGGCCGCGCAGGTCGTGGTCGTGGTCCCACTCGGCGGAGTGGAACTGGCGGCCGGCGAACGTCTCTGCCCCGGGGATCGACGGGCGGACCGGGATGCTGAGCTGACCGCACGCGGGCACGAGCACGTCGCACGTCGTGGTCGAGCCGTCGCCGAGCTCGAGCTCCCACCGCAGCGCGTCCTCGTCCCAGGTGGCGCCGGTCACCTCGGTCGCGAACCGGATCCTCGGGGTCACGCCGAACGTGTCCGCGGCCTCCTGGAGGTAGTCGTGGATCTCGTCGTGCGGGGAGCAGGGCCGGGTCCACGTCCGGCGCTGGAAGAACGAGTACGAGTAGACGTGCGAGGGCACGTCACACGCCGCGCCCGGGTAGGTGTTCTCGCGCCAGACCCCGCCCAGGTCGTCGGCCTTCTCGAAGATGGTCAGATCCGTGACCCCGTCGCGCAGGAGGGCGATCGCGGCGGCGATTCCGCCGAAGCCGGACCCCACGATGGCGACGGACGGTGTGTAGGCAGACATGCCCACATCGTAGGCGCGCACCTATGCTCGGCGGTCGTGACGATCGACGGGCCGGACCCGGGGCCGGACCGCCGGGATGAGGAGCGCCGGGGCGGGTGGCTTGCGATCGCGGTCGTCGCGGGCATCCTCCTTCCGTTCGTCATCCTCGGCCTCGTGGCCTTCGTCGCCGGCGGAGGCGACGACGCTCGGCCCGGCGCGAGGGACGGCGTTCCGCCGGTCGGCGCGGGCCTGGAAGTGATCGGCGCGAGCCTGCGCGACGACGACGGCATCACGAGTCGCGGCTGCCGCGGTCGCGCGCCGGCCGGCCGTGCCGTCGCCTGCACCCTCCTGCAGACCGAGCTGCCCGGGCGACGCGTCGTCGTGCGTGCGAGCGGCGAGCTGCGGGCGTGGGCGGTCCGCGGCGCGGAGGGAGAGCTCGCGCTGCAGGTGCTGCGCCGCCGGTCGGGCGAGGTCCTGCCCGTCGCCGGCTCCCGGACGGAGATGGTCCCCGACACCGGCCCGCATCGTTTTCGCACCGCGCTCGCCGTGGAGGCCGGCGACGTCCTGGCCCTCGCCGTCGCTCCTGGAGCGCGGATCGGATGGCGGCCGGTCTCCGGCGCCACGGTCGCGCGCTGGACCGGGCCTGTGGGTGAGGCCGAGCGAGGTGTCGTCACTCCGGGCGAGGAGCTGCAGTTGCGCGTCGAGATCGACGCCGGCGCAGCCTGACGCCTACGCGGCGTGCGGCAGCGTCTCGTCGTCGGCGTGGCGGCCGACGCCGTCGCGCAGCAGCGTGCCCGCGAGGTCGACGCTCGCCGGACGCGAGTACAGGTAGCCCTGGCCGAGGACCGGGCCCATGGACCGCAGCACGACGGCCTGGCCCCTCGTCTCGATGCCTTCGGCCACGACCGTGATGTCCAGCGCGTGGGCGAGGTTGATGATGCCCTGGGCGAGCTGCGCCTGCCCGTCGTCCAGGTCGATGGCGTCGATGAACGCCTTGTCGACCTTCAGCACGTCGACGGGCAGCTGGCGCAGGTAGGCCAGGACGGAGTGGCCGGTGCCGAAGTCGTCGATCGCGACCCGGACGCCCAGCGCGATGAGCGCGGCGAGCTCCTCGGACATCGCCTCGGGACGCTCGACGAGCACGCTCTCGGTGATCTCGAGCTGCAGCTGGCGCGGGTCGAGGCCCGTCCGGGTCAGCGTGTCGCGCACCATGTCGTGCATGCCGGGGTCGGCCATCTGCAGGGCGGAGACGTTGACGCTCACATGCTGGCCCGGGTTCGCGCGGCCCTCGTCCATCCACTGCTTCATCTGCGCGCAGGCGGTGTCGAGCACCCATTCGCCGAGCGGCAGGATGAGACCGCTCTCCTCGGCGAGCTCGATGAACTCCGGCGGCGGGATGCGGCCGTAGACCGGGTGCGGCCAGCGCGCGAGGGCCTCGGCACCGACGACCCGGTCGTCGGCGATGTCGACGATGGGCTGGTACTCGAGGAGCAGACTGCCCTCCTCGAGGGCGCAGCGCAGGTCGGCGGTCAGCTCGAGCCGGCGCATCGCGTCGGCGTGCATGTCCTCGGTGAACACCGCGACGCGGTTCTTGCCGCCGTTCTTCGACGCGTACATCGCGACGTCGGCGTTGCGCAGCATCTCGTTCGCCAGGGTGAAGCGGTCGGCCTCGCTGATCGCGATACCGGCGCTGCCGCTGACCCGCAGCTCACGCTCGCCGATGGTCATCGGCCTGCTCACGGAGCGCAGGATCCTGTCGGCGATGATCTGCGGCGCGCGGGCATCCTCATCGTGCTCGTGCAGGAGGACGGCGAACTAGTCGCCGCCGAGGCGGGCGATGACGTCGTCCTCGGAGATCTGCTGGCGGATGCGCGACGCGACGACCCGCAGCAGCTCGTCGCCGGAGTGGTGGCCGAGGCTGTCGTTGACGGTCTTGTAGTCGTCGAGGTCCAGGAAGATGATCGCCAGCCGCTCGCCGGTCTCGGCGGCTTCGCGCAGCTCACCGGCGAGGTGCTGCTCGAACAGCGTGCGGTTCGGCAGGCCGGTCAGGGCGTCGTGGTAAGCCTGGTGGCGCAGCTCGGCCTCCAGCGCGTGGCGCTCGGTGACGTCGCGCATGCTCAGCAGGAGACCGCCGACGATCTCGTCGCTGGCGCGGTTGGCGGCGACGATCTCCACGGGGCGGAAGTTGCCCTCCCCGTCGCGCCAGCTGACGTTCAGCGTGGCGGTCGTGCCGGTCGGGCGGCCGAGCAGCGCGCGCAGGCGCCGCTCGGCGGAGTCGCGGTCGCGCGGGTGCAGGGCATCGCGGAGCGGCTGGTGGGCGAGCGACTCGGGCGTCCTGGCGAAGACGCGCTCCATGGAGGCGGCCTGCCACGTGATCCGCAGGTCCTCGTCGAGGACGATCACGACATCCGTTGCGTGTTCGGCGAGCGCGCGCAGACGCTCCTCGCTCTGGCGCTCGACGCGGCGGGTGGCGATGGCGACCTTGGTGCGGCGGGCAAGGTGCTCGAAGCGCCAGGCCAGGAGCCCGAGCAGCAGGAGGCCCCCCGCGATCGATCCGAGGAAGAGCGTGCGCGAGACGGCGGAGGACTCGTCCGCCAGCCGATCCTGCGCACGCGCCTGGCGACGCGTGAGGTCGATGATGCGGTCCAGCGTGGGGGCGATGTCGGCGCGCTGGATGGCGTACGCCTTCTCGGTTTCGCCCTCGATCCCGGCGCGCAGGGCGGACGTGCCGGCGCGCAGGAGCTGTCCGAGGTAGGTCCGCATCCGGGCCAGGACCTGGGCGTTGACGTCGAGTTCCTCGAGGCGCTCGATCGAGCGCTGCAGGTCGCGGGCGACGCCGAACGCCTCGACGTTCGTCTGGGCCCCCGCCGTGCCGATGGCCAGGGACTCCGCCTGGGCGGCTCGCAGCCGTTCGGTCAGGGCCTGCGCGTGGCGCAGCTCGGCCTGTGCCCGCCGCTGGTGATCAGACGTGTCGCGGGCACGCTCGGACACCGCCACGGTGACGGCGACGACGAGGACCGCGAGCAGGCCGACGGCGATCCGGCCGACCCGAGCGCTCCTCCCAGCGACGCCCGTTGCATCTGAGTCGTGCACAATCCACACGTCGGCGTCGTGCTCTGGAATCTTGAGCTTCTTCGCCTCGTGGGGCCCACCTGTCCAGCGGCGGTATGAGGGAGGAAGGAACGCCCGGCTACCGGCGGTTGGCCAGCGGCATGAGTCGGTCGATGACGTCGTAGTACCGGCTGGGCGCCGCGCGCGTGAGCCAGTCGATGGCGACGGCGTCTCCGCCGACGCGGATCCGGGCCTGACCGCGCTCGATGCCCTTGTGGATGATCTTCGCCGCCTTCTCGGGCGTCGTCATCGCGAGCTTCTGGAAAGCCGCCGCGGCGTCCTCGTGGTTCTGGCCCTCGCCGGTCGGGTCGGAGTGGAAACGGGCGTTGGCGAGGATGTTCGTCTTGATGCCGCCGGGGTGCACGGCGATCGCGCGGACGCCGGTGCCGCGCAGCTCATGACGCAGCGACTCGGTGTAGCCGCGGACCGCGAACTTCGACGCGCAGTACGCGCTCTGGCCCGGAAAGCCCATGAGGCCGAAGACGCTGGAGGTGTTCACGATCACGCCGGAGTTCTGCTTGAGCAGGATGGGCAGGAACGAGCGGATGCCGTGGATGACACCGTCGAGGTTGACCTGGAGCACCCACTCGTCGTCCTCGACGGCCGCCTCGGCGATGGTCTGCGTGGCGGTCACGCCTGCGTTGTTGAACACGACGCCGATGGGCTGGGGCGCCCACTCCGCCACCTCGGCGGCGAACACCATCTGCGCCTGGCGGTCGCGGACGTCGACCTTGCGGGTCAGCACGGGGCCGTCGATGGTGGATGCGGTCTCCTCGAGGCCCTCCTCGTTCCAGTCGATGAGGGCGACCGGGCAGCCGTGGCGGGCGAGGCGCTGGGCGAATGCGCGACCGATGCCGGAGCCGGCGCCGGTGATGACGGCCGTCCTGCCGTTGATGGTCGGGGGCTTCGTGCGGGGCATGGTCGGCGCACTATGCCGGATTTCCTACCGCGTGTGTCGAAAGGGGTGGTTGACGTGCTCACTAATGTCCGGATCGTGAGCACCCCTGAGCCCGCCGCCCGCCGCCCCGTGCTGCTGGCCGTGGACGACGAGCCGGCCGTTCTCGCCGCTGTCGCCCGCGACCTGCGCGCCCGATACGGCGGGGACTACCGCATCGTGCGCGCGACATCGGGCAACGAGGCCCGCGGCGTGCTGGAGGAGCTGCGCCGCCGCGGCGAGGCCGTCGCGCTGATCCTCTCCGACCAGCGCATGCCCGACGGAGACGGGGTGTCGCTCCTGAGCGCCGCGCGGGAGCTCTACCCGCTCTCCAAACGCGTGCTGCTGACCGCCTACGCGGACACCGAGGCGGCGATCGCCGCGATCAACGCTGCGCAGACCGACTACTACCTGCTCAAGCCGTGGGACCCGCCCGAGGAGCGGCTGTACCCGACGCTCGACGACCTGCTGGGCGACTGGCAGGCCGACGCCGCGCTCATGGACGTCAGCGCGCGGGTCATCGGGCACCGGTTCAACCCGGCCAGCCACGACGCGCGGGACTTCCTGGCCCGCAACCGCGTGCCGTACCAGTGGCTCGATGTCGACCGTGACGCCGAGGCGCGCCAGTTGCTGACCATCTCCGGCGTCGACGAGTCCCGCCTGCCGATCGTGCTGCTGCGCGACGGCTCGACGCTGACCCAGCCGACGACGCTCGAGCTCGCCGACCGGCTGGGGATCTCCCGCCGTGCGGAGCTCGACTTCTACGACCTCGTCATCGTCGGGGGCGGCCCGGCGGGGCTCGCCGCCGCGGTGTACGGCGCGTCGGAGGGGCTGCGGACGGTGCTCGTCGAGCGTGAGGCGCCGGGCGGCCAGGCCGGGCAGTCGTCGCGGATCGAGAACTACCTGGGCTTCCCGAACGGCCTGTCGGGCTCAGAGCTCGCGCGCCGCGCGCTCGACCAGGCGCGGCGGTTCGGCGCCGAGGTGCTGACGGTGCAGGAGGTCGTGGGCCTGGACGCGCGCGGCCCGCAGCGTGTCGTCCGGCTGGGTGGCGGCGACGAGCTCGCCGGGCACACCGTGCTCGTGGCAAGCGGCGTCTCGTACCGGCTGCTCGACGCGCCGGGCGTCGCCGAGCTCACCGGCGCAGGCGTGTACTACGGGGCGGCGATGGCCGAGGCCGATGCGTGCGCCGAGCAGGAGGTCGTCGTCGTCGGCGGCGCGAACTCCGCCGGCCAGGCCGCGGTCTTCCTCGCCCGGCGTGCGGCGAAGGTCACCATCCTCGTGCGGGCCGATTCGCTGGCGAAGTCCATGTCGCACTACCTCATCGAGCAGATCGAGGGGATCGACAACATCGAGGTGCGGACCGAGACGGTGGTCGCCGCCGCGCACGGCGACGGGCAGCTCCAGCGGCTGGACCTCGCGGCGAAGGACGGCACCCCGATCGAGACGGTGAACGCGGACGCGATGTTCGTCTTCATCGGCGCCGCACCGCACACGGACTGGCTCGGTGATCACGTGGCCCGCGACCCGCGCGGCTTCGTCCTCGCGGGGGCCGACGTCGCGGCCCTGGACGGCGACCTGCGCTGGCCGCTCGCCCGCGAGCGCGACCCGCACCTGCTCGAGAGCTCGCTGCCCGGCGTGTTCGTCGCCGGGGATGTGCGGTCGCGGTCGATCAAGCGCGTGGCGAGCGCGGTGGGCGAGGGCTCGATGGCCGTCCAGTTCATCCACGAGTACCTGGCCGACGCATGATCACCGCGGCCGACCTGGCGTCGATCGACCTCTTCGACGAGGTCGGCGACGACGAGCGCGCGGCGTGGGCCGAGGCGGCGCAGGAGCAGGTCTTCGAAGCCGGGGACGTCGTCCTGCGCGGCCAGGATCTCCCATGGACCTTCCTGCTGCTGCTGGAGGGTCGCCTGGACGGCATCCGCCACCACGACGACGGGACCTCGGTGGTCGATCACCAGCAGGTCGCGCCCACCTGGCTCGGGGCGATCTCGGTGCTCACCGAGCAGCCGCCGAACATCTCCTTCCGCGTCGTGGAGCGCGCGCGGCTGGGCATCGTGGAGCCCGAGGACTTCCGCCGCCTGGTGTTCGCGCAGCGGCCGGTCTTCCTGAAGATCATGCGCCAGTTCCGGCCGGTGATCTCGCGCGTGGAGGGCAACGAGATGCGCCGCGAGAAGCTGGCGGGGCTCGGCACGATGGCCGCGGGCCTGGCGCACGAGCTGAACAACCCGGCCGCCGCCGCGAAGCGCAGCGCCGACCAGCTGGCGCTCTCGCTCGACGCGGTGACCGGCGCCCTGAAGACGTTCGTCGAGGCCGGGGTCGAGCGCGAGGACGCGGCGAAGTTCATCGACCTGCAGGACCAGGCCGTGGCGACGTTCGCGACGTGCACGATCCAGGACAAGAGCCCGCTCGCGATCGCCGACCGCGAGGACCGGCTGCTCGAGCTGCTCGAGGACCAGGGCGTTGCTGAGGCGTGGAAGTACGCCGAGCCCCTCGCGCGCGCGGGCGTGGACGAGGACTGGATGGAGCAGCTCGTCGCGGTGGCCGGCGCGGCGACCGAGGCGGCGGTCCGCTGGGTCGCGGCGGCGCTGACCGCGCGCGAGCTGGCCGACGAGCTGCGCGAGAGCACGGACCGGATGTCGGCGCTCGTGGGGGCGATGAAGTCCTACGCGTACATGGACCAGGGCGACCTCGTGGAGGTCGACGTCCACGAGGGCCTCGAGGCGACCATCACCATCCTCGGCCACAAGCTCAAGCAGACCTCCATCACCGTGGTGCGCGAGTACGCCGAGGGGCTGCCCCCGATCTGCGTGTACGGCAGCGAGCTCAACCAGGTGTGGACCAACGTGCTCGACAACGCGATCAGCGCGCTGGGGGACACGGGGACGATCACGATCACCACCCGTGCCTGGGAGAACGACGGCGTCGAGGTGGTCATCGCCGACGACGGGCCGGGCATCCCGGAGGACCTGCAGCGCCGCGTGTTCGACCCGTTCTTCACGACGAAGGGCGTGGGCGAGGGCACCGGCATGGGGCTGGACACGTCCCGGCGGATCGTCGAGGACCGCCACCAGGGCCGGATGACGCTGGAGAGCGAGCCGGGGCGCACGGCGTTCATCGTCCAGCTGCCGCATGCGCCGCGGAGGGCCTCGACGTGAGGGGTGTGACGGATTCGCGCACACCCAGTGCGCGAATCCGTCACACGTGCCCGACCGTGGCGACGACGAGGCGGTCGAACAACGCGCGCTCGCGCCTGAGCTGACGCCAGGTGAACCGCAGGGTGCGCACGCCCGCGGCGGTGAGATCGTCGTCGCGCATGCGGTCGGCGTCCATCGCCTCCCGGCGCTCGTGCGTGGTGCGCCCGTCGGCTTCGAGGATCACGCGCCGGTCGGGCCAGGCGAAGTCCGCGCGGTAGCGCCTCCCGCTGAACCCGGTGAGCGTGTACTCGCAGACCGGCGGAGGGATGGGGAGGGTGTCGAGCGCCAGCAGCATCTCCTCTGCCAGCGGGAAGACCGTTCGCCGGTTCCTCGCGTCCTCGAGCGTCACGGCCAGCAGGTTGCCGAGGCCGTGGTGTCCCGGGTACCGCGCGGCAGCGCCCTCGAACTCGGGTTCGCGCAGCACGCCTGCGTGGATGGTGTCCGCGATCAGCCGCTCCAACGGGCGGCCGCTGGTGACGACCGCGACATCGAGCAGCGCGCGGATCGGCTCGACTGCCGGGATCCCCCGCACCCGCCGAACCGGGAGGGGCCGTCGCGTCCTGCTCACGATGAGGCCGGGCTGCGCGCCGCGCCGACCGGAGGTGACCACGTGGTGGCGACCCTTCGGCCGCGGGGCGGCGCCGTACAGCTCGAGGGCCGACCATCCCGCGAGCGCGGTCGGGCCCGGGTAGGAGAGGATGGCGGCCGCGCGCCGGCCGTCGGCGGTGACGACGGGGCTCAGGGCGTAGGCGCTGTAGATCTCGAACAGCCGCTGGGTCGCGACCCGACGGCGCAGCCCCGATCGGCTGAGGCCCGTGGCGAGGATCTCGTCCAGGGACGCGACCCCGTGGTGTGCCGCGCACGCAGCGACGATGCCCGACGTGATGCGCTGGGAGGGCGAGGTTGTGCGCGAATCCGTCACACCCCCGAGGGTTCCAACCATCCTGCGCGGCGGGTGCGCAGGGCGGCCACACCATTGCGATGAGTTTCCGCGCGCCCAGCGGTCGAACCGTCTATGGACCCCGAGACCTGGTCGACCCCCGGCTGGCGGCACACCGCGACCGTCTGGCTCGACACCCGCCTCGCCGAGACCGGGCTGCGCCGTACCGGCTTCGTCGAGCAGCCGCACCTGCGCCCCTGGGCGACCGCGCTGCGCGCCCCCACCACCGGCGGTGACGTCTGGCTGAAGGCCGCGGGACCGGCGACGGCCTCCGAGGTCGGCGTGTACGAGGCGCTGCTCGACGCTGGACCCCACAACGTCCTGGAGCCGCTCGCGCTCGACGTCGACCGGGCCTGGATGCTCCTCCCGGACGGCGGCCGGCCGCTCGGCGAGCGCTCGTCGGGTGACGGCGTCGTCGAGGCGATGATCACCGTGCTGCCTGCGTACGCCGAGCTCCAGCGCGCGCTGGCCCCGCAGGCCGACCGCTTGGTGGACGGCGGCACGCGCGACATGCGCCCGGACGCCATGGCGGGCCGCATCGACGAGGCGCTGATCGCCGTGGAGGCCGTCGCCGGCAACGGCACCGACCACGCGGCCCTCCAGCGTGTCGCCGATCACCGCGACGTCGTCCTGGGCTGGTGCGCCGAGCTGGCCGCCGCGCCCGGCCCGGCCACGCTGGACCACCACGACCTGCACCCGTGGAACATCGTCGTCGCCGACGACGAGCCCGTGCGACAGGCGCGGTTCTACGACTGGGGCGACAGCGTGGTCGCCCACCCGTTCTCCAGCATGCTTGTCGCCCTGACGTTCGCTCAGCGCCAGCTCGGCGTCTCCGAGCACCGCACCGACCGGATGCGCGACGCCTACCTCGAGCCGTTCACCGACCTCGCGTCACACCAGGAGCTCGTCGCCACGATGGAGCTGGCGTGCCGGGTGGGGAAGGTCGCCCGCGCGCTGACCTGGGCGCGCGTGGTCGCGGCGATGGACCCGGGCCCCGATCGCGACCGCTGGGCCCGGGCGGCGGTCGCGACGTTGACCAGCACGCTCGACGAATCGCACCTCGGCGGCGCCTGATCCCGACGGCGTGTGGCGCGCCAACACGCCACGTTCTCCACGATGTGTCCTCAGCCACCCGACATTTGGCTGGCTGGCCAACTACGCTGTACGGACGGCGCTGCGACGGCGGCAGCGTCCCCTTCACCGCCCGCGGGTCTCTCGGCGGGCACCACCCTCATCAGGAGTCGATCCATGGGAAGCACTGACGCGTACGTCTTCGACGCGATCCGCACGCCCCGCGGCAAG
>SYBY01000422.1 GCA_005788585.1 Actinomycetota bacterium
CAGTGTTACGGCAGTCAATGGTGATTGCCTTGGTTGTTGCGAGTGGTAGGCTTGAAGTTCCGCCAGCGTTAACAATTTTCGCCTCTAGAAAAAAAGTACTGTGTGGTTAAAATTGCCCGGTAACAATCTCAAGACTGAGAGCTGAAAAAATCGCGCGCGGTCGCGAGGCCGTCGCCGCGAGCCTCGCCGCGCTCGCGGACGGCCTCGATGCGCCCGGCATCGCCGGGCCGGTCAGCGCGCCGCGCGGGCCCGAGACCGACCGTGGCGACGTCTGGGTCTTCTCCGGATTCGGCTCGCAGTGGGACGGGATGGGCCGCGACCTCCTCCGGGACGAGCCCGCGTTCGCCGCGGCGATCGCCGAGCTCGAGCCGCTCGTGCAGGCCGAGGCCGGCTTCTCGCTGACGGCCTCGCTCGTCACGCCCGCCGAGGACGAGACCGTCGAGCAGACGCAGGTCCGCGTCTTCGGCATGCAGGTCGCCCTCGCCGCGCTCTGGCGGTCCTACGGGCGGGAGCCCGCGGCCGTCGTGGGTCACTCGATGGGCGAGGTGGCCGCGGCCGTCGCCACCGGGTCGCTCACCCCCGCCGAAGGCGTGCGCGTCATCACGCTGCGGTCGCGGCTGCTGCAGAGCATCAACGTGCTCGGTGGCGGCGCGATGGCCGTCATGGAGCTCTCGGCCGAGGACCTCGCCGAGCTCTCGGACAGGTTCCCGGACGTCGAGGTCGCGGTCTACGCCGCGCCCCGTCAGTCCACGGTGGCCGGCGACGCCGACCAGGTCGCCGCCCTTGCCGCGCACGTCGAGAGCCTCGGCCGCAACGCGTGGATCCTGAAGGTCACGGGCGCCGGGCACACCGCGGCGGTCGAGCCGATCCTCGGGGACCTCGTCGCGGGCCTGGCGCAGCTGCGTCCACAGGCGCCGTCGGTGCCGGTCTACAGCTCGGTGCACGCCGATCCACGGCAGACCCCGGAGTTCGACGCCGAGTACTGGAAGCGCAACGCGCGTCAGCCCGTCCGCTTCCGCCACGCCGTCGGCGCCGCCGTCGACGACGGCTTCACCCGTTTCCTCGAGGTCTCGCCGCACCCGGTGGCCGCCGCGTCCGTGCGCCAGACGGCGTCGGATCAGGGCGCCGAGGCGACCGTGACGCCGACGCTGCGGCGCAAGGCCGACGAGGGCGTGACCTTCCGCACGCACGCCGCGCAGCTCGCGCTGCGTTCGCGCGATGTCGAGCTCGGGCGCCTCGTGCCCGCAGGCCGGCAGGCCGACCTGCCGCTGCCGGCCTGGCAGCACGAGCGTCTCTGGATCGACCACCGTCCGGCGGCGGCGCCCCAGGGTCACCCGCTGCTCGGCGCGCACGTCGAGCTTCCCGAAGGTGGCCGCCACCTGTGGCGCGCCGACGTCGGCGTCGAGATGCTGCCGTGGATGGCCGACCACGCCGTCCACGGCGTGCCGGTGCTCCCCGGCGCCGCGTACGCGGAGATCGCGCTCAGCGCCGCGGCCGAGATCCTCGGAGGCGACCCCGCCGAGCTCGTGCTCCGTGGCCTGGAGCTGCATCAGGTGCTGCCGCTCGGCGCGCACGCAGACGTGACGACGTCCGTCACGATCAGCGGCGCCGGTGACGCCCGCATCGAAGTCCACGCCCGCCCCGAGGGCGCCGCGCCCGGCAGCCCGATGGTGCGACACGCCACCGCGACGGTGAGCCGGGACGCGCTGCCGGCCGACGACTGGCCGGTCGCCCCCGCAGACGAGGGTGAGCCCGTCGACCTGTACGGCGCGTTCCGCGCCGCCGGTCACCGGTACGGCCCGGCGTTCGTCGGCGTCGGCGACGCCCGCCTGCACGAGGGCGGCGTCGCGACCGCCCGGGTCCGGCTGCCGGAGTCCGCGCAGGCGGACCCGCGCTACCGCGTCCACCCGGCGCTGCTCGACGTCTGCCTGCAGACGCTCGGCGTCGCCGCGCAGGCGCACCTCGCCGACCGTCCCATGGAGCTGTATCTCCCGCTCGGGATCGGCGCCCTGCGCGTCGCCGGTGACCCGCATCGCGGCGGGCGCTGCGTGGCGACGCTCCGCGCGCTCGACGAGGACGCCAATGGCCTGTCCGGGACGCTGCAGCTTCTCGACGACGACGGCGAGGTGCTGCTGCAGGCGGACGAGGTCTACCTGCGGCGCCTGTCGCGCGACGCGATCCCCGCGCCGCTGGCCGACAAGCTCTTCGAGGCCGTGTGGGAGCCCGCCGAGGCTCCCGATCCGACGGACACCACCCCAGGCCGCTGGCTGGTCCTCGCCGACAACGCGACCGAGCACGCGGTGCCGGTCGAGCAGCTCGCCAGGGAGCTGCGTGCCGCCGGCCATCGCATCGAGCTGTCCGGCCATGGCTCCGAGCACGAGGTCGCCGGCGCCGTCGCGGCGCTCGCCGACGACGCAGACCGCCCGCCGCTGGGCATCGTCCTCGTCGCGCCGACGCTCGACCCTGCGGACGTCGGGTCCGAAGCCGCCCGGGAGCTCGCCGAGCGCCTGGTGGTCTCGGTCGCCCGCGTCGCCCGCGTCGCGGCCGACGCCGATCTCGGCCATCCCGTCCGCATCTGGGTCCTGACGCGCGGCGGCGCGGTCGTCGCCGCCGGCGAGGCGGGCCACCCCGCGCTCGGCGCGCTGCGTGCCGCGGTGCGGGTGCTGGCGTTCGAGCATCCCGCCCTCCAGGCCACGGTCGTGGACCTCGCGGCCGACGATCCCGAGGCGCTCGCCCACGCGGTCACCGAGCTGCGCGGCGGCGCGCCCGACGACGAAGTCGCCTGGCGCGGAGAGCACCGCCTGGTCCGGCGCCTGGCCCGCGCGGAACTCGGGACGCCGCCCGCCGACGCGCCGGCGCCCGTCCGCGAGGGCGCGTACGTCATCACGGGCGGCCTCGGCGGCCTCGGGCTCGTCGTGGCGCGATGGCTGGCCGGCAGCGGCGCCACCCGCATCATCCTGAGCGGCCGCTCCGCCCCGTCCGGCGACGCCCAGCAGGTCATCGACGAGCTGCGCGCCGACGGCACCGCCGTCGACGTGGTCCGCGGCGACGTCTCCCGCCGGGCCGATGTGGACGCCATGGTCGCCGCGGCCACGGACGGAGGCGTGCCGCTCCGGGGCGTCATCCACGCGGCGGGCGTCCTGCAGGACGAGGTCGTCGCCCGGGTCACCGCAGGCGCGGTCGAGCGGGTCTGGAACCCGAAGGTCCTCGGCGCCTGGAACCTCCATGAGGCCACGCGCGAGCATGACCTCGACCTCTGGCTGATGTTCTCCTCCGCCGCCGCGCTGCTGGGCTCGCCCGGACAGCTGGCGTACGCGACGGCGAACGCCTGGCTCGACGCATTCGTCTCCTGGCGGCGGGCCGAGGGCCTGCCGGCGTCCACGATCAACTGGGGCGCCTGGTCACAGGTCGGCGGCGTCGCCGAGACGTCGAACGCCCTCCTGGAGTCGCTGTCGCCCGAGGAGGGTGTCGACGCCCTCGAGGCCGTGCTGCGCAGCGGCCGGG